>JAYUPO010000321.1:0-3539 GCA_043760085.1 Burkholderiales bacterium | reverse complement strand
GGCCAGCGGGTGAACTGATGCAGCGGCCGGAGATTCGCCGCGCTTACCTGGGCTTGAGCGGGCCTTGAGTGGGCGCTGAATGGGCGTTGAGTGGGCCTGGTGCGGCGGCCGCGCTGCCATGCTGCTGCGCGCGACAGGGGTTGACGCGAGCCCGGCGCGTGGGCCATAAACGCGGCGCCCTTGCAGGAGAGTGCAATGAATTTTCAGCAGCTTTGCGTGGCCAGCCGGCGGCAGCTCCTGGCCACGGCGCTGGCCCTGGCGGCCGGCGTCATGGCCGGCTGCGGCGGCGGCGGCGGTGGCTCAGGACCGGCACCGCCGCCCGCCGGCGGTGGGCGCGAGAACGCGCTCACGGCGTCGCGGCCCGGTGAACTGCTGGCCTATGTGAAAGGCAAGCTGCGCGCGCGCCAGGCGCTCAGCCTGAGTGAATTCGAGCGCGCCAGCCTCGGCGCCGGCGCGCCCACCCTGCTGGTGGCCAGCAGCGCCGCGGGCGGCAGCGTGGTGCACAGCGGCACCACGGTGCAGGAAGCCGGCGTGGATGAAGGCGACCTGATCAAGACCGACGGCAGCCTGATCTACACGCTGGATGCCAGCCAGCGCGATGCCTTGGGTCAACCCAGCACGCACTTGTGGGCCCACCGGCGCCTGAGCGGTGGTGGCATCGAGCCCGCGGCCAGCTTGCCACTGCCCAGCCCGCCCCAGGCGTGGCCGGTGTTGCGCGGCATGCTGCTGGCCGAGGCAGCGCGCCGCATCGCCGTCTTGAGCGAAAGCCTGACACTGCTGCACGGCCTGGACCCCTGCGCCGCCGTGGCCGGCTGCGGCGGCATCACCATCCTGCCCGCGCCATCGGTCAACACCAGCCTCGTGCAAGTGCAGCTCGTTGCCGCGCCGCTGTCGGGCGCCTTGGTGGCGGCTGAACGCATCACCCTGAGTGGCAGGCTTGTCGGCGCCAGGCTGCTGGGCCAGGCGCTGTACGTGGTGAGCAGCCATGCGCCGCAACTGGCGGTGGAAGCCTTGCCGGCCGGCGCCGGCAACGCCGAACGCGAAGCCGCCATCGCGGCGCTGGGCAATGCCGATGTGCTGCCGGTGATCAGCATCAATGGCGGCACGGCGCAGCCCCTGCACACCGACACCGACTGCTATGTGCAGGCCAAGAATGCGTCGCTGGGCATCACGCTGACCAGCATCACCGTCTTCGATCTGGCCAGCCCGACACTGGCCTACCGCAGCCGCTGCCTGGCCGGCGGCAGCGAAGCCTTGTACATGTCGGCCAACAGCCTGGTGCTGGCCACCACGCGCTGGCCGCACAGCAGCGCCAGCGGCCGCTACCCGCCCCACTTCAGCACCGACTTGCACAAGTTCGCGCTTGAAGCGGCGGGCCCGGTGTATCGCGGCTCGGGCAGCGTGACCGGCCACCTGGGCTGGGACGCGCAGCGCAAGCCCTATCGCATCAGCGAGCACAACGGTGACTTGCGCGTGCTCAGCTTCACCGGCGAGCTCGGCTGGGCCAACGTGGCCGATGCGGCCAGCCTGCCGCCATCACCGGCCACCCTGACCGTGCTGCGCGACAACCCGGCAGACCAGACCCTGCAAGTCCTGGCCACGCTGCCCAATGCGCAGCGCCCCGCGCCGCTGGGCCATGCCGGCGAGCAGGTGCATGGCGTGCGCATGCTGGGTGAGCGCGGTTATGTGGTCACCTTCCGCCAGAGCGACCCGCTGTATGTGCTCGATCTGTCCAACCCGGCCGACCCCAGGGCGGTGGGCGAGTTGCAGATGCCGGGCTTTTCCGACGACCTGTACCCCTTGCCCGACGGGCTGCTGTTCGGCGTGGGCCGGCAGGCTGATGCCACCGGGTTCACGGCGGGCGTGAAGCTGGCCCTGTTCGATGTGCGCGACCCGGCCCGGCCGCGCGAACTGGCCACGCGAACCTTTGGCGAACGCGGCAGCATCAGCGCGCTGGATGCCAGCCCGCACGGCATGAACGTTTTCAGCCAGGGCGGCATGGCGCGCATCGCCTTGCCATTGAGCTTGACCCTGGCCGGCGGCGCCCCTGGCCAGCACGGCTTGCTGCGCATCGAGGTCGACACCGTGCAGCGCACGCTTACCACCAAACCGCTGTTGCCGCCGCCGCAGCTTGGCCTGGGGGTTGACTTGTGGTCTGAACGCAGCGTGCAGATCGGCGGCCAGGTGTATTACCTGGCACAAGGCCAGCTCAGCGTTTGGGATTGGTGAGGCGCCCACCGCCGCTGCGCAAATCCATGAGGGTTTCGCCGCGTTGAACTACCGCGCCACTTCGAGCATGGTTGGCCATCACGCGGCGGCGCGCGCACCGGGGTGGATGCGCCGCCTGCACCGCCCCTGAACCACAAGGCCCCAGCCCATGCCCAAAGTCACCTTCATCGCCCACGACGGAACTCACCACCAGGTCAACGCCCAGGCCGGCGCCTCGCTGATGCGCGCGGCAGTGGACAACGCCGTGCCCGGCATCGATGGCGACTGCGGCGGCCAATGCGCCTGCGCCACCTGCCACGTCTTTGTGGCGCAAGCCTGGGCCGCGCGCACCGGCCAGCGCACTGCCGTGGAAGACAGCATGCTCAACTTTGCCGCCGAACTGCGCGAAAGCTCGCGCCTGGCCTGCCAGATTAACGTTACGGATGAGCTTGATGGCCTGGTGGTCACCATGCCCGAGGGACAACACTGATTCGCCAACACTGAACCGCACGCAGGAGAGTCACCATGAACCCCGCCGACCTTGCCGCCGCCGCCCGCACCCAAGCCCTGGCCCGCGAGCGCGCCTATGCCCTGCCGCTGGATCAGCTCAACCCGGCCGACCCCGAGCTGTTTGTTGAAGACACCGTGGGCCACACCTTCGAGCGGCTGCGCGCCGAAGACCCGGTGCACTGGAGCCACAGCCCGATCCCGGGCATGGACGACTACTGGTCGGTCACGCGCTACCAGGACATCATGGCGGTCGATACGCAGCCGGCCGTCTACTCATCAGACTGGCGCCTGGGCGGCATCACGCTGATGAACCCGCCGCCGGGTGAACAGTTGCCCATGTTCATCGCCATGGACCCGCCGCAGCACGACGATCAGCGCAAGGCGGTGAGCCCGATCGTCGCGCCGGGCAACCTGGCCAACATGGCCACGCTGATCCGCGAACGCACCTGCAAGGTGCTCGATGAACTGCCGCGCAACGAAACCTTTGATTGGGTGGACAAGGTCTCGATCGAACTCACCACCTTGATGTTGGCCACGTTGTTCGACTTTCCGCTCGAAGACCGGCGCCTGCTCACCTGGTGGTCAGACGTCTCGACCATGAACAAGCTGGCCAACCCCGACGCCCTGGGCCCGCAGGAGCGCATGGCCGAACTGGGCAAGATGCTGGCCTACTTCACCAAGCTGTGGAACGAGCGCGTCAATGCGCCGCCGCGCACGGATTTGGTTTCGATGCTGGCCCACGGCCCGGCCACGCGCAACATGAACCCGATGGAATTCATGGGCAACCTGGTGCTGCTCATCGTCGGCGGCAACGACACCAC
>JAYUPO010000320.1:0-9237 GCA_043760085.1 Burkholderiales bacterium | reverse complement strand
GAGCTGGGTTATCTGCGCGAACGCTTGCTTGAGCAAGGCGCGGCGGCTCTGTTGATGGATGTGGGCGTGCTGGCCGCAGGCCATGCAACGGTTGACATCAGCCACGACGATGTCGCCGCTGCGGCCGGCAGCAGCTTGCAAGAAGTCATTGACGGCGGCAGCGAAAACACCGCCATGACGATCATGGCGCGCGGTGCCGCCACGCTGGCCTCGCAGTTGCACGCGCAAGGCCGCATTCACGGCCTGCTCGCCCTGGGCGGCAGCCTGGGCACAGACCTGGCGCTTGATGTGGCCGCCGCGCTGCCACTGGGCGTGCCGAAAGTCATCGTCTCCACCATCGCCCATTCGCACCTGATCGCGCCTGAACGCATCACGCCCGACTTGATCATGCTGCTGTGGGCCGGCGGCCTGTACGGCTTGAACAGCTTGTGCCGCTCCACCCTGGCGTTAGGCGCGGGCGCGGTGGTGGGCGCGGCGCGTGCGGCACGGCCGCCGCAGCCGGCCAAGCCGCTGGTGGGCATCACCTCGCTGGGCAGCAGTTGCCTGGCTTACATGAGCACGCTCAAGCCCGCGCTCGAAGCGCGTGGCTACGAGGTGGCGGTGTTCCACACCACCGGCATGGGCGGGCGCGCCTTCGAGGCGCTGGCCGCGGCCGGGCGCTTTTGCGCGGTGATGGATTTCAGCCTGCAAGAGCTGGCCAACCATGTGGGCGGCTCGGTGGTCACGGCCGGGGCGGGGCGGCTCACCGGCGCCGGGGCCAGCGCCACGCCGCAGTTGGTGGCGCCGGGCGCCGTGGACATGGTGGACTTCCCGGCCTGGGCGCCCACGCCGGCGGCGCTGGCTAACCGGCCGGTGCATGTGCACAACCGGCTCATCGCTTCGGCCACGTCGGCGCCGCCGCTGCGCCGGGCCATTGCGCAAGAGATCGGCGCGCGGCTGGCCCTGGCCAAAGGCCCCACGTGCCTGCTGCTGCCGCTGCAAGGCGTGGAGCAGTGGGATAAGCCGGGCGAGCCCTTGCACGACGCCGATGGTTTAACTGCTTTCCTGGCCGCCATGGGTGCCGCCGTGCCGGCCAACGTGCGCTGCATCGAATTGGATGCGCACATCAACGACGCCGCGTTTTGTGCTGCCGCGCTGAAGGTGTTTGACGATTGGGTGGCCCAAGGCCTGGTCACCCAAGGCCGGGTGTGAAAGGTGTGAAGCAAGCCCTGATCCTTGACTTCGGCGGCGTCATCAGCCGCACGCTGTTTGAAACCCATGCGCAAACCGAAGCGGCGCTGGGCCTGCCACGCGGCACGCTCACCTGGCGCGGCCCGTTTTGCGACCTGCCCGCATCTCACCCGGCCAGCGATGCGTTATGGCGCGCCATGCAAGCGGGTGAGTTGAGCGAGCGCGACTATTGGCTCACGCGCAGCCGCGAAGTGGGCCGGCTGTTGGGCGAAGACTGGGCCGACATGCAAACCCTGGTGCAACGGGCGCGTTCTAACGATCCAGAAAACGTTCTTCGCCCCGAGACCCTGGCCTTGATGATGGATGCGCGCGCCGCCGGCATTCGCCTGGCGATTCTTTCCAACGAGTTGGATCTGTTCTACGGCCGCGCCATGCGCCAGCGCCTGACGCTGCTGCGCGAGGTGGAAGTGATTGTTGACGCCACCTACACCGGCATCCTCAAACCCGATGCGCGGGCCTACACGGCGTGCCTGGAACAACTCGCCCTGCCCGCCGGGCAATGCCTGTTCGTTGATGACCAGCCGCGCAACGTCATGGGCGCGCGGGCGCTGGGCTTGCCGGCGCTGCAATTCGACGTGCTGAACCCGGCGCACAGCTGCATGCAGGCGCGCCAGTTGCTGGGCCTGGGGCAGGGTTGAATTTCGCACGCACGTTTTCATGTCAGCATGCCGGCCATGAACTCACTCGACCTGTTCCTGTTGCAAGTGGCCTTGCCCACGGTGGTGCTGCTGTCGCTGGTTGAAGCCGGCGTGTTGTGGCGCAAGCAGGGCTATGACTGGCGCGCCGCGGGCGTGTCGTTGTTCGATCTGTTCCTGCGCGTTTCATTGCAGATCTTCCTGCCGCTGACGATTGCCGCGCCGTTCATCGCATGGGCCTTCACGCACCGCCTTACAACCATCGAGCTGAGCGGCGCCCTGGCCATTGCCGGCTTGTTCATCGGCCAGGAGTTTTGCTATTACTGGTACCACCGCGCCGCGCACCGCGTGCGCTGGTTCTGGTGCAACCATGCCGTGCACCACTCGCCCAACGAGTTGAACCTCAGCGCGGCTTACCGCATCGGCATCCTGGGCCGGCTGAGCGGCACGCCGCTGTTCTTCGTGCCATTGGTGTGGCTGGGTTTTCCGCCGCGCATCGTCTTTCAGATGCTCACGCTGAACCTGCTGTATCAGTTCTGGATCCACGCCACGTGGATCCCGAAGTTAGGCCCGCTGGAAGGCATCTTCAACACCCCTTCAGCGCACCGCGTGCATCACGCTGCCAACCTGGAATACCTGGATGCCAACTATGGCGGGGTGCTGCTGGTGTTCGACCGCCTGTTCGGCACCTACCGCGCCGAGCGCGCGGATGTGCCGTGTCGCTACGGCCTGGTCAAGCCCATGACCAGCTACAACCCGCTGCGCATTGAATTCACGCAGTGGGCGCTGCTGGCGCGCGACCTGGCCGCGGCGCGCAGCCCGCGTGCGTTTTTCGGCATGCTGGTCATGCCGCCTGGCTGGCGCGCCAGTGGCGCCGGGCAAACCACCGAAGACATGCGCCGGCAAGCCGGCCTTGGCAACACGCCTGTTCACGATGCCGTTGCGGCCCTACTTTCGCCAGGCCAGCGCCGCTGACGTGCCGGCGCTGGCCGCGCTGTACGCCCTGTGCGCGCGCACCCTGGGCCCGCAGGTGTACGGCGCCGAGCAGGTGGCGGCCTGGGCCAGCTTCGGCCAGGACAGCGCGGCGTTTCGCGACTACATCTTGCAGTCCGACACCTGGTTGGTCTGCGCGCAAGACCCGGCCCCAAACGTGCTCGGCTTTTGCAGCGTGGATGCGCAAGGCGACGTGCACGCCTTGTATGTGCACCCCGGGCATGGCCGCCGCGGCCTGGGCACCCTGCTGCTGGCCCATGCGCTGGCGCAGGCACGCGCCCAGGGCATCACCCGCTTTGCCGCCTGGGCGACGCCGTTTTCTCGGCCCGTGTTCGAGCGCGCGGGGCTGACGCTGCGGGCCACGGTGTGCGAGCCCTATCAAGGCGTGATGTTCGAGCGCCATCGTGTGGCCAACTTCGATGAGGCTTGCTGATGCCATCCACCCCCACTGGCTTTGTTGTTGACGAACGCTGCTTCTGGCACGACCCGGGCAACTACGCCTTGATGCTCAAGCCGGGTGGCTTCATCGAGCCCTACAACCGGCACATTGAAAACGCCGACCCAAAGCGGCGCTTTCACAACCTGCTGAATGTGAGCGGCTTGCTGCCGCGCCTGACGGCCATCGCCGCGCGCGAGGCCAGCGCTGCAGAACTGCTCAGCCTGCACAGCGCCGAACACGTGGCCCATGTGCGCGCCGTGGCACAAGCCGGTGGCGGCGAGCTGGGCGTGGGCGCGCCGATTTCAGGCAACGGCTATGACCTGGCCCGCCTGGCCGCCGGCTGCGCGCTGGCCGCGGTGGATGCGGTCATGGCCGGCAGCGTGCAGCACGCCTATGCCCTGACGCGCCCGCCCGGCCACCATGCCGAGCCGGGCCGTTCCATGGGTTTTTGCGTGTTCAGCAATGCCGCGCTGGCGGCGCAGCGCGCCATCAGCGTGCACGGCCTGGAACGCGTGGCCATCGTCGATTGGGATGTGCACTTCGGCAACGGCACCCAGGCCTGCTTCGAGCAGCGGCGCGACGTGCTCGCCATCAGCATCCACCAGCAGGCCGGCTACTTGCAGGTTAGCGGCGAGGCTGACGAGATCGGTTCCGGTGCAGGCGCCGGTTATAGTCTGAACGTGCCGCTGCCCCCGGGCTGCGGCGACGGCGCGTACCACGAGGCGTTCGACCGCATCGTGCTGCCCGCGCTCGAAGCCTATCGCCCGCAACTCATCATCGTGCCCTGCGGCTATGACGCCGGCCGCTTCGACCCGCTGGGCCGCATGCTGCTCGACGACATCAGTTTTCGCTGGCTGACGCGCGCGGTGATGGACGTGGCCGCGCGCCATGCGCAGGGCCGGCTGGTGTTCACGCATGAAGGCGGCTACTGCCCAGTCTCGGTGCCGTTCTTCGGCCTGGCGGTGGTGGAAGAACTGGCGGGGTTAACGACCGAGGTGATTTGCCCGTTCACAGCGCAGCATGCCAAGGTGCCGGGGCATGCGCTGGCGGATCATCAGCGCGATCTGGTGCACGGGCTGGCCAGGCACTTCGAGGGCGTGCGGCAGCGGCATTGGGCGTGAGAGCAGCTGCGGGTCACCGGCGCGACAGCCCCGGCTGGCATGCCAGAACGCAACAACGTCCAGGATCAAGCCACTCTGGCGGTAGTAGACGAAATACCGCGTCCGCGCCAGATACAGGCGCCGCGTCGTGGGGTCTACCGCGTTTTCAACGCGTGTGCCGATGCCGGGTTGTTGCACCAATGCTTCGAGTGCAGCGTGCAGGTCATGTCGAATCGCACCAGGTGCCGCCGAGCGGTTGCGCGCCCACCACGCGGCGGCAGCTTCGATCTGGCGCTGCGCCCTGGTTTTGACGCGAGCGGTCAGTGCCAAGTCTCAACCGTGCTGTTTGAGCCGTTCCAGAAATTCGTCGGCCGCGGCGCCGTCTTCCAGGTCGGCTTCCTGCAACGCGGCTTCAAGCTCGGCCTGAAGTGCGGGCGACAAGCGCACGGTCGTCTGAGCTTCTCTGGCGAACACGGTCACGGCCGTGCCATCGGGAAGCGTTGCGCCGTCCAATACGACCTGGCCTGAGATGATCTTTCCGGTGACGACTTGCATGCTGGAATGCTACCGATTCCCGGCTTGCGGGCGGTGGCTTCGAGAACGACAGGTGCGCGTGGCCAATCAAGCCGCTGCCAACCAGTCTTCCACCTCAAGCCCAGGCACGCGAGCGAACTCGCGCAAGTTGTGGCTGACCAGCGTGAGCCCCAGCGAACGCGCATGTGCCGCGATGAAAAGATCGTGGCTGCCGATGGGCGTGCCGGCGCGTTCAAGTACGGTGCGGATGTCGGCATGGTGGCGGTCCGCCTCGGCGTCAAACGCCAGCACGTTCAGGTTCTCAAGCAACTCGTCTACCTTCACTTGCAAGACGGGCGAGCCGCGCCGCTGCGCGCCAAAGCGCAACTCGCAGGCCACCACGATGCTGGTGCAAAGACTGTCTGGGTCGATGCCGGCCAACCGTTGCACCAACGCACCCTGAGGCGCCTTGATCAATGCCGAAAGGATGTGGGTGTCCAGCATCCAGCTCAGCGCAGCCATCAGAAGATCTCGCGTTCCTGAGCCGGCAGGTCTTCGGGTTCGGCGAATTCCTCAAGCAAGGGTTCCCAGCCCGCCAGAAGGGCCAGCAGACCGTGCGTTTTGATCGGCGTGATGACCAGGCAGTCGCCTTCCTTTCGCATCAAAGCCTGGTTGCCTTGAAGCTCGAATTCGCGGGGAATGCGCACGGCCTGGTTGCGGCCATTACGAAAGAGGGAGACCGGGCGTTCATCCATCATGATTGGGCTCAAGGTTGTTGGCATATGGCAAAGCATCTGGCAAGGCACATGGCAATGCAAATTTGGCGTCAACCCATTCGCGACCAGCGCCTTGCGCAGCAGTTCCCGCCCATCTCGCTTTGCGCCCCTCGTGGCCGCAGTGCCCACCAATGTAGGGATGACTTCGCCGCGGCACGGCGCGTAGGCTCGGCAGGGTGCTCGTTTTGGGGGGATTGAATGATGACGCCAAACCTGACGAATGCGCCGCTGCCCGCGGCCGAGCGCCTGCCCACGCTGGACATCCTGCGCGGCTTCGCGCTGCTGGGCATCCTGATCATGAACATGCCGGGCTTCAGCAGTTCGCCCTTCGCCGAGGCCGACGGCTCGCACCTGTGGCCCGGGCGCATCGACCAGTTCGCCGAAGAGCTGCGCAACATGTTGTTCTCGGGCAAGTTCAACAGCATGTTCAGCCTGTTGTTCGGCATTGGCTTCACCATCCAGTACGCGCGCATGGTCGAGCGCGCGCCGCAACACGCCAACCTGTTGTACTTGCGCCGCCTGTCGGTGCTGCTGCTGGCCGGCGTGGTGCATGCCTGCGTGTTCTGGTGGGGCGATGTGCTTCACGTCTATGCCCTGCTGGGCATGCTGTTGCTGTTCGCCCTGAGCCGCTTGAGCGACCGCGGCGTGCTGGTGTTGATCGGCGCTTGCCTGCTCTACCCGGCGCTTTCGGGTGCGCTGCGCCTGCAGCTCATCACGCCCGATGTCACCGCCATGCTGGTGGCCCGGGCGCAAGCCCTGGAAGCCAGCAACAACGCCGCCTTCGGCAACGGCAGCTTCCTGGTCACGGCGGGCGAAAACCTGCGCGTCATGGCCCACTTCTATGGCGACCGCTGGTCGCTCTGGAACGAGTTGGGTTGGTATGTGCAGTTGCTGCTGACCATGCTGATCGGCCTGCTTGCCGGGCGGCGGCGCTGGGTGCAGCGCGCGGGCGAACTGATGCCGCAGATTCGCCGCCTGACCTGGCTGGCGCTGGGCATCGGCCTGGCCTGCGGCGCGGCCTACACGGTGATCTTTGCGCTCAACCGCGCGCCGGGCCCGTCGCCGATCAAGATGATTGGTTCCCTGTGCTACTGGGCGTCGCGCCCGGCCATGATGATCTTCTATGTGCTGGTAATCGTGCGCCTGGCGCAGCAGCCGGCCTGGCGTGCCCGCCTGGCGCCGATGGCTGCCGCCGGGCGCATGCCATTGACCAACTACCTGATGCAAACCGCCCTGTGCACCACGCTGTTCTACGGCTGGGGCTTCGGCTTGTGGGGCCGGGTCGGGCCGGCGTGGGGCCTGTTGCTGGCGGTGGTGATTTTTTTCGCCGTGCAAGTGCCATGGAGCCTGTGGTGGTTGCGCCGGCATGAACGCGGGCCGCTGGAAATGCTGTGGAGCCGGGCGACCTATGGCTGGCGCTTGGCGCCCACGAGCGCGGCCACACGAGCCTGACGCGGTGAGCCTGGCGGCAACGACCTTTGGCTAAAGGTGGTTCGATGCAAAAAAAGGGGTTCGTCATGAAACCAGATGCAAGCCTGATTCGCCGCGCCGAGGTGCTTGCGGCTTGGCTGATCTCCAGCGTTAATGCTGTTGTCATGGCTGTTGCCATGGTTATCGCCACCATCGCCACCACCGCGATCGCGGCGCCGCCAGCGCAGGCGCCGGCGTACCCCGGCACGGTCACGCTGCGCGTTGATGCCAGCAACATCGGCCAATGGATCTTTCAGGTCCAGCAGCGCATTCCGGCGGCCCCCGGGCGGCTGGTGCTGCTCTACCCGCGCTGGCTGCCGGGAACGCACGGGCCTTACGGCAACCCGCGGCAAATCGCCGGGCTGGTGATTCAGGCCGGGGGCCAGCGACTGGCCTGGCGCCGCTCGAGCGACGATGTGCATGCCTTCGAGGTGCACGTTCCCGCCGGGGCCCAAGCCGTTGATGTGAGCTTCCAGTGGCTGGGCTCGCCCAAGGGGTCGGCCAACCCGAACCCCTTGCATCAGGACATGTTCGGCCTGCAGTGGCCCACCCTGGTGCTGTACCCCGCCACCTATGCGGCCGCGGCGATCGAGGTGCAGGCTGCCGTCAAGTTGCCGGCCGGTTGGGGCTGGGGCTCGGCGCTGCGTGCGCGCAGCGAGCGCGACGGCTGGGTCGAATTCCAACCGGTGAGCCTGGAAACGCTGATCGACTCGCCGCTGTACGCCGGTGCGTCGTACCGGCGTGTGGAGCTGGACCCACCAGGCGCGGCGCATCCGGCCGTCATGCATTTGTTCAGCGACCGTCTGGGTGGAAAGGTGCCGAGCGATGAACAGCTCGAAACCCATCGGCGCCTCGTCGTGCAGGCCGAGCGCCTGTTCGGTTCGCGCCCATGGCGTCACTACGACCTGCTGTTGGCCAACCTCAAGGGCTTGCAGCACACTGCACTGGAACACCACGAGTCGAGCGAGAACTCCTTCGACGGGCGCTACTTCGATGACTGGGCGGCGGCCGCAAGACGCCGTGACGACGTGGCCCACGAACTCGTTCACGCCTGGAACGGCAAGTTCCGCCGGCCCGCCGATCTGTGGGCGCCTGACTTCAACACGGCATCCAGCAACGCGCTGCTGTGGGTCTATGAAGGTCTCACGCAGTACTGGGGCGTGGTCGTGGCGGCGCGCAGTGGGCTCATCACCCCCGAGCAGGCGCGGCGCTCGTTCAGTAACGCCGCAGCGTGGTACGGCGCGCTGCCCGGGCGGCAATGGCGCAACCTGCAAGACACGACCAACGACCCCGCTTTTGGGGGCCGGCCGGCGGCGCCCTGGCCGGCGTGGGCGCGCGGCTGGGATTACTACGGCGAGTCGGCGCTGTCGATCTGGCTCGACGCCGATACGCTGATCCGCGAACGCACGAATGGCCAGCAGTCGCTCGACGATTTTGCGCGCCGCTTCTTCAGCGGGCCGCCCGGCCACAAGGGCCCGGACCTGTATACCTTTGATGACGTCGTGGCCGCGATGAATGCCGTCTTCGCGCACGACTGGCGCGGCTTCTTTCGTGAGCGACTGGATCGAAACGTTTCCGATGCCGTTCTGGAAGGTCTCACCCGTGCCGGCTGGAAGCTCGATTTCAACGATGCCCGCAGCCCGCTCGACCTGGCCTCGCTCGACCCGGACAAGCCGACCCTCTGGTTGGGCTACTCACTGGGCATCGTTGTCGACAAGGAAGGCGAGATGAATGAAGTGATGTGGGACGCGCCAGCCTTTCGCGAAGGGCTGCGTGCCGGCGACAAGATCGTGGCCGTGAACCTGCGGGCCTATACACCCGATCGGCTTGAAGCAGCCCTGGTGGCCAACAAGGGCGGGCTCGTGCCTGTGGAACTGCTTGTTAAGCGCGGCGACGATTTTCGCAGCGTCATGTTCGACGTGCGCGGCGGGCCGCGCCACCCGGCGCTGGTGCGCATCGACGCCATACCAGACCGGCTGGCCGACATCTTCAAGCCGCGCTGAAAAGCTGCGCGCCGCTTGTTGTTAGTCTGAAGTTCCACGCTCTTCCCTGAGGCGCGGTGCCGGCAAGTACCTGTCATG
>JAYUPO010000319.1:0-3542 GCA_043760085.1 Burkholderiales bacterium | reverse complement strand
GGAACGCTGGAGACGGCGGATGAGCTCAAGCGCCGGATTGATGAGGCGGCAAAGTATGTCGCGCTCGAAAACCTGTGCCTTTCGCCGCAGTGCGGATTCTCCAGCACCCACCACGGCAACCGCCTGACCGAGGACGAGCAGTGGCGCAAGCTGGAGCGCGTGATCGAGGTCGCCGAGGGCGGCTACGAGCCCGTGGCCGAGGCCATGTTCGCCAGCGGGGTCGACGGCTTCTTCATGGAATTCGACAGCGCGCGCGCCGGCGGCTTCGAGCCGCTGCACGCCTTGCCGCGCGGCAAGAAGGTGGTGCTGGGGCTGGTGACCACCAAGCTGGGCGAGCTGGAAAGCGCGGACGCATTGAAGCGGCGCATCGACGAAGCGGCGAAGTTCGTGCCGCTCGAAGACCTGTGCCTGTCACCGCAATGCGGTTTTTCCAGCACCCACCATGGCAATGCGCTGTCGCACAGCGACCAGTGGCGCAAGCTGGAACGGGTGGTGGAGGTGGCGCGCGACGTGTGGCGGTGAAATGAAACACCCCCTACGCGCTTCGCGCGCCCCCTCTAGGGGGCAACGCCAGCGGCCCGGCAGAGCCGGTTCCGCGGCGTTCGCTTGGGCCGAGCTGTTTGCTGCGTCGCGGGTGGCCGCTCAACTGCCGCTGAACCGTGGCGCGCGCTTTTCCATGAACGCGGCCACGCCTTCGCGGTGGTCGGCCGTGGCGGCGCAGCGGCGCTGGGTGTAGCCCTCGCGGTCGAGCAGCTCGGCGTAGGTTTCGGTGGCAGCGGCGCGGATGTTTTCCTTGATGTAGCGGTAAGCCAGCCGCGGCCCGCTGGCCAGCCGCTGCGCCAGCGCCTGGGCCTCATCAAGCAAGGCCTCGGGCGCCACCACGCGGCTGACCAGCCCCAGCGCGCAAGCCTGCTCGGCGCTGAGTTGTTCGCTGAACAACAGCAACTCCTTGGCCTTGGCCTCGCCCAGCAGCCGGGCCAGCGGCCAGGTGATGCCGAAGTCGCCCGAAAACCCGACCTTCGCGAATGCGGTGGTGAACTTGGCCGCGCTGCTGGCCAGGCGCAGGTCGCAGGCCAAAGCCAGGCCAAGGCCGGCGCCGGCGCAGGCGCCGTTGACGGCGGCCAGCGTGATCTTGGGCATTTCGTACAACAGACGCGACCAGCCGTGGATGTCGCGCTGCCGGTCCACCTGCTGCTCGTGCGTGAGTTCGGCATTCGGGCCGGCGCTCATCATGGTCACGTCGCCGCCGGCACAGAAGCCCTTGCCCGCGCCGGTGATGAGCACGCAGCCGATGGCGGGGTCTTGGGCGATGTTGGTCAGCGCGGCGATTGCCTGCCGAATCATCGGTTCCGTTAGTGCATTCAGGCGCTGTGGGCGATTCAGTGTGAGGCGGGCGACGCCGCCTTGCACGTCGATCAACAAGGGGTTCTCTTCGGGTGCGGCCATGGGCTTCTCCAGCGTGATTCAGTTGACGTCTTGCTCGACCGTCAAGTGCGCGGTGCAATTGAGCAGCAAAGTGGTGTGCGGCGGGTGTTCGCTCAGCACGGTGAGCGAGGTGTTGCGCAGGTTGAGTCCTTCTTCGTGCTTGCCGTGCTCGCCGCTGGGCGCTGCTGCTTGCGCCAGCAGCGCGCGCAGCAAGCCACCGTGGCTCACCACCAGCAGCGGCCCGGCCAGCGCCCGGCGGCGGCGCAGCGCCAGCGCCAAGGCTTGCAGCGCGCGCTCGTGCAACTGGGCCACCGACTCCCCACCGGGCGGTGCGCCAGGCATGTGCAGGACATCGAAATCAAAGTCGGCGTAGGGGCGGCCGCGATAGTCGCCGAAGTTGCGCTCGTGCAGCAGCGGCGTTGTTTCCACAGGCAACCCCGTGGCCTGCGCCACCGCTTGCGCGGTGTGCAGCGCGCGCGGCAAGTCGCTGGCCAGGATGCCTGCCAGCCCCATGCCGGCCAGGCGTTGCGCCACCGCACGGGCTTGCGCCTGGCCCAGGGCCGACAGCGGCGTGTCGGCAGGTTGCAGTGTGCGCGCGGCGTTGAGCGCCGTTTGGCCGTGGCGCAGCAGGATCAGGGTCATGCCGGCATTCTGACTGCCCCGGTAGGGCGGGCGAGGTGGCCCTGCACACGGTGGTGTGCGGGCCGCAACGCGCGGCGTGCCGGCACACGGCAGCGATGCGCTGGCGGTGCGCAGCCGGCGCGCTTGCGGGCGTGTTGATCAAATCTGAAATGTATGTAAAATTGAAGTTCTACCTCAGTTTTACATAAATGACCGCCAACCTCACCATCCCGCGCGCCATGGCCGCCACCTTGGCGCAGCGGCTGCAACAGTATCCGGTGGTCACCGTCACCGGGCCGCGCCAGGCCGGCAAGACCACGCTGTGCCGCTTGGCCTGCGCCGCCAAGCCCTACGCCAACCTCGAGCGCCCCGACCTGCGCGAACAAGCCCTGAGCGACCCCGCCGGCTTCCTGGCCCAGTTCCCTGAAGGCGCGGTGCTCGACGAGATTCAGCGCGCCCCGGCATTGCTGTCGTGGCTGCAGGCGGATGTCGACGCGCGGCCGCAGCGTGGGCGTTGGGTGCTCACCGGCAGCCACAACTTCGAGCTGCTGCAAGCGGTGACCCAATCGCTGGCCGGGCGCACCGCCTTGTTGCACCTGTGGCCGCTGTCCCTGGCTGAACTGGCCGCGGTGGGCATCACGCCCAAGGCGCTGGGCACCGATGCGCTGCTCTACGCGGGCGGCTACCCGCGTGTGCACGCCCAAGCCTTGCCGGCGAGCGTGGCACTGGCCGACTATTTCGCCACCTACGTGGAGCGCGACCTGCGTCAACTGATCGAGCTGCGTCAACTCGATGCCTTTCGCCGCTTCGTCCACCTGACCGCTGCCCGCACGGGCCAGTTGTTGAACCTGTCTGCCCTGGGGGCTGACGCCGGCGTGAGCGCGCACACCGCGCAGGCCTGGATGTCTTTGCTCGAAGCCAGCTACATCGTGCATCGCTTGAAGCCCTGGCACGCCAACCTGGGCAAACGCCTGGTCAAGCAGGCCAAGCTGTATTTCTGCGACGTGGGCCTGGCCTGCTGGCTGCTGGGTTTGCGCAGCGCCGAACATGTGGCGCGCGACCCACTGTGGGGCAGCCTGTTCGAGAACTTCGTCGTGATGGAAGCGCAGAAGGACAAACTCAACCAAGGCGACAACCAGCCCTTGTATTTCTACCGCGACTCCACGGGTAACGAAGTGGACCTGCTGGTGCCAATCGGTGGCAAATACCGCGCCATCGAAATAAAGGCTGGCGCTACCGTCGATTCAGACTACTTTCGAGGTCTGGCCCAGTTCGCCAAGGCGCATGGCGAGCACCTGGAGAGCGGCGGTGTCGTCTATGGCGGCACGCAAAACCAAAGCCGCAGCGACTGGCCGGTCTGGTCGTGGCGCAGCTTGTTCAAGCGGCCCGATTGAGCCCTAGCGCCGAGAACGCCGTCTAGCGCGATCTCGGCTTGGCCGCCCCTGTCACGCGCGGCGGCAGGCCGGTGTGCTGCGTGAGGAGGCGGCCTTTGACAG
>JAYUPO010000318.1:0-3545 GCA_043760085.1 Burkholderiales bacterium | reverse complement strand
CCCGACGTGCTGTGCAACGCCGAGATCAAGTTCAAGGCCTTTCTTGACCATGCCGTGCGCCTGGGCGCCGACAAGATCGCCACCGGCCACTACGCCCGCGTGCGTGAACGTGCTGGCGCCTTCGAGTTGCTCAAAGGGCTGGATGCGAGCAAAGACCAGAGCTACTTCCTGCACCGCCTGAACCAGGCCCAGTTACGCCAAACGTTGTTCCCGCTGGGCGAGCTGCACAAGACCGAGGTGCGCCGCATCGCTGCCGAGATCAAGCTGCCGAATGCGATGAAGAAGGACTCAACCGGCATCTGCTTCATCGGCGAGCGGCCGTTCCGCGAGTTCCTCAACCGCTACCTGAGCCAGGCGCCGGGGCCGATGCTCGATGAGCGCGGCCGCCACCTGGGCCAGCATGTCGGCCTGAGCTTCTACACGCTGGGCCAGCGCCAGGGCCTGGGCATCGGTGGCGTCAAGGAACGGCACGCACCGCGCGGTAGCGGCGACCACGCGCCGTGGTTCGTGGCGCGCAAGGAATTGGCCAGCAACACCCTGCGCGTGGTGCAGGGCCATGACCACCCCTGGCTGCAAAGCATGAGGCTGCACGCGCAGGATGCAAGCTGGGTGAGCGGCAGCGCTCCTGCACCGGGCGGTTATGCCGCCAAGACTCGCTACCGGCAGGCTGACGCGCCCTGCGAAATGGCCGCTGCGGCGCCCGCCGCCTTCACCTTGCAGTTTGCCGCGGCGCAATGGGCGGTGACGCCCGGCCAGAGTGCCGTGCTGTACGACGGCGAGGTGTGCCTGGGTGGCGGGGTGATCGATTCATCGGCCTGACCGGGCGCGATCTGGGGATGGCGCTGGTAGCACCGCGCCGCATACTGCGCCGCCTGATTCAACCCACAACAGGAGCCCGCCATGCCCGCATCCACCATCAGCGTCGTGCCCATCGGCACCAAGATCTGCAAGCCCATGCTGCTGGAGGTGATGGTCTTCAGCCCCGAGGCCGGGTTCAAGTTCAAGGTCATGGTCGAGCGCGCCTGCACGCCCGAGGCCGACGAGGTGTGGAAGCTGGTGTTCGACCTGTTCAAGATGATCGAGGGCGTGGAGACGCAGATCGTTCACATCTCCTACACCGCCGGCGCGCCGGTGGAACGCGCCGCCGTGCA
Source organism: Burkholderiales bacterium (assembly GCA_043760085.1). Lineage (GTDB taxonomy): Bacteria > Pseudomonadota > Gammaproteobacteria > Burkholderiales > Burkholderiaceae_C > Rubrivivax. The sequence goes on along the minus strand of JAYUPO010000318.1, from coordinate 2,394 downwards.
GGCCATGGCCAGCGAAGGCGTCAAGCCCGAACAGGCCCAGGTGCTGGCCACCGAAGTGCATGAAGCGGCCAAGGCCGTGGCCGGCAAGAAGAAGGTCACCAAGAAGGAATCCACGCGCGCGCTGAATGCGCTGAAGAAGACCCTGGTGCCGGTGAGCATCACTGGCTGACACGCCGTATGCGGCGGCTGCATGCCCTGGCCGCCGTGCTGGCCCTGGGTGCCGGCACGGCCGGTGCGCAGGGCGTGGTCAGCATCGACAGCGATGCCCCGCCCGCGGCACCGCCCACGCGCCGTGCCACGGCCTTGGCGCAAGAGGTCGACGCCGCGCTGCAACGCGCCAGCAAGCAAGGTGCCCTGACCTTGCGCGTGCGGCAAACCACCGTGCAGGCACGCTGGGTGGGTGCGCGCAGCGCGGCGCTGGCGCAACTGCCGCCGTGCACGCTGCTCACGCCGCAAAGCATTTCGCTGGCCATGCATGCGGTGAAAGACGCCATCACCGCGCCCGATGCGGCCTTGCGCGCCATGGGCGGGGCGGCGCAGTTTGAAGTCACCTGGATCGATGTCGACTTCGTCAACCAGCAACCCGGCCAGCCCGGCCTGTGCGACGGCGCGCCCACGGTTGAGGTGGTGCTGCGTCCGCTGCACCTGCGTGTTTCAACTGAAGCGCTGGGCGACAACCTGCTGCCGCTGGCACGCAGCGCGCTGGGCACGGCCTATGGCGAAGTGCCGGCCGCCCTGCGTGCGCTCAACCCCAGCGTCAGCCTGAAACAAGACCGCCGCCGCGGCACCACCCTGGGCCTGGCGCTGCAGGCCCCGTTGGCCACGCTGGCCGCCGGCCTGGAGGCGCAGGCCGATGTGCAGCACGCCGTGAACGGCCCGCACCGCAATGCGCAAGGCGCGCTGCAGTGGCGCACCCGGCTCGCCGCCGCGCCGCTGGTGGAAGCGCGCTTGCGCGGAAGCGCCGGCAGCCTGGTCGAGCCGTTGGGCGCGGCCGAACACCGGGCCCACCACGAAACGTTGGGTGCCGGCTTGAGCTTGCGCTTTGGCCATGTGGCCAAGGCCTGGGTGGATGCGGGCTGGAGCGCCAGTGGTGACGCCCTGCGCCAGGGCGGCCTGACGCTGCGCGACGCCGCCAGCCACCAATTGAGCACACGGTTGCTGGCCGATGCGCTGTTGCCGCAAAGCCTGGCCACCCTGCGCGCCGGGCTGTGGCACGAGCAGTCGCGCGCCACGCTGAGCAGCTCACGCTGGGCGGCGCAGTTTGGCGCGGCGCGCGAATTTCGCTTGGCACCCGGGCGCCTGTTGGGCGTTGACGGTGTCTTCAGCCTGGGCCGGGCCTCGGGCGGGAGCCCGGCCGAGCGGCGCTTTCAAGCCGGCGCGCCAGACACCGCGTTCCTGTACAACAGTGTCACCTCTGCCGCGCTGTTAGCCCAGCCGGCCGGCCCGGCGCTGCGCAGCATGGGTACGGCGCAGGCCCAGCTTGGCAGCGGCGCCAATGCGCGCGGTGCGCGCCGCTACTGGGGCGCCAGCCTGAACCTGGCCTGGCCGGTGCAGCGCTGGTATCGGCCGCTGATTCCGGATGACGTCACTGACCTGCAACCCGATGCCAGCAAGCCGCCATTGAGCGTCAAGGAACTGCTGATGAAGCAGGTGGACGTGACCGGCCCGAACATGATGCAGGCCCAGTTGCAGCTTGAAGGCCGCACCCCGCTGCAAGCCCGCAACGAAGCCCTGGCGGCGCTGGCCGAGGTGCGCCCGGCGGTGCGCTACCTGGTGGAAGACGCGCCGCTGTGGGCGGTGCGCCCGATGCTGATGATCGACGCCGCCGGCCTGGCCGACGAAACCAGCCGGGAGCGCTGGCTCGCCCTGGGCCTGGGCGCCCAGGTGCAGGTGGCCACGGCGCGGTTCGAGGCCGGCGTGATGCGCAACGTCAAAGGACCATCAGGCTCGCAACCACGCTCGGCGCTGGTGCTGCGGCTGACGTTCCAGAATCTGTTTTAGGCGCCCTGGGCTGGGCGCCCTTTAGCGGTCAGCGCGAGCCCATCGCCATGTCTGAATGGCCTCTGGGCAACCCCAGCGTCATCACCCACCACGGCCACTGGCGCGCATCGCTGTGGCAGGCCAGGCTGATCTCGCGCATGCGCGGGTCCATCAGGTTGGCGCAATGCTTGTCGCTCAGCGCCCAGTCGGCCACCGCTTGCGTGGGCTGCATCCAGCCGTTAGCCAGGTTCTCGGCCACGCGAATGAAAGGGTAGCCGGCGGCATGGGCGCGGGTGGCCAGGTTTTCGCCGCCCATGCCGCGGTGGGTGAGTTCGCCCTGTTCGGCCATGGCGCGGGCCTGCGCCAGGGCCATGCTGTTCAGCCGTTCACCCCACACCAGTGCCGGAGCCGGCG
>JAYUPO010000317.1:0-9260 GCA_043760085.1 Burkholderiales bacterium | reverse complement strand
GTCGCTTTCACCGCACTTGGTGCTGACCCACAGCTCTTCAATCGCGCAGGTTTCGCGCTGCTTTTCGCTGGCCCACTGCACGTATTCGCGCGCCGCCTTGCTGGCCCGCATGATGGTGTCGTGGTCGCCATGCAGTTCGATGCCGAAGCCCACCACGGGCTTGCCGGTGGCCTGGATGCCGTCCACCACCTTTTGCGTCCAGCCGTCTTCAATGCCGATCACCACCACCGCGGCCACGTTCGGGTTGCAGCCCGCGCCAATGAGGGTGCGGAAGTGCAGGTCCAGGTCAGCGCCAAACTGCAAGCGGCCATAGGGGTGGGGAATGGCCATCACGCCCTTGATGTTGTGCGCCACGGCCTCGGCCGCGGCGTTCGACAAGTCATCGAGCGGCAAGACGATGACGTGGTTGCGCACGCCCACGCGGCCGTTCTCGCGCCGGTAGCCCTGGAAGGTGGTGGTTTTGTCAACGATGCTCATCGAGCGCTCTCCAACGTTTGAGTTCAGTCATGCCGTGGCTGCGAATCGGGCTGTGCCCGGGCGCCTGTCGCCCTGCAGGCGGGTTGCTCACCAGCGCTTCGTCTTGATGTTGTGAACATGGGCGTGCTGCCCGGTCTGGATGGGGGCCACGACCTTGCCCATGTCGATGCCGTACTTGATGACGGTGTCGCCCGGCGCCATGTCTTTCAGCGCCACCTTGTGGCCGATGGGGATGTCTTGCCTGGCTTGGACGTTGATGGTGCGGTCTTCGTCCATGATCCAGCCGGTCATGGCCATGCCGGCCTGCACCCCTTCCACCACCACCACGGCCACGGTGTCGTGGGCGTCGTGCAAAACAAAGTGAATCATCGCTTGGAACTCCTGATTTGCCTTGATGCGGGCAGCCAGGGGCAATGCTCGCCGGGTGGATGTGCTGGTGTCAATCAGGTCATCCATATGACTTGGTTGTCCGGCTGCTTTGCCTTCAGAATCTACCCATGCCCGAGTCCAGCTTGTTCGCCCCGATCACGCCCGAAGCTGCGGGCATGCCGCTGTACCGGGCCGTCAAGCGCGCCTTGCTGGGCAGCATCGAGCAGGGCTTGCTGGCGCCGGGCCAGGCGCTGCCCAGCGAGACGGCACTCGGCGCCGACATGGGCGTGTCGGTGGGTACCGTGCGCCGCGCGGTAGATGAGTTGGTGGCTGAACACATCGTGGTGCGCCGCCAGGGCCGTGGCACCTTCGTGGCCACGCACAGCGAAGATCGTTTCCTGTTCCAGTTCTTTCATGTCGAGCGCTCTGACGGCTTGCGCCAGGCGCCAACGGTAGAACTGCTGTCGTTCGAGCGCGTTCGCGCCGACGAGGAAGCCGCCGCCGCGCTGGGCCTGCGCACCGGCGACGCCGTGTTCCAAATCGAAAACCGCCTGCTGCTGCAAGGCCAGGCCGTGGTGCACGATGTGCTGGTGCTGCCGGTGCTGCTGTTCAAGGGCCTGACCGAAAAGCGCCTGCGCGAACGCCCCGGCACCATCTACCAGCTCTACCAGTCAGCGTTCGCCATCACCGTGGTGCGCGCACTGGAACGTGCCCGCGCCGTGGCCGCTGACCGGGCTGCGGCGCGGGTGCTGGGCCTGGCCTTGGGCGCGCCGGTGCTGCGTTTGCGCCGCACTGCCTTGACGTTTGGCGACAAGCCGGTGGAGTACCGCGTGTCCACGATTCACACCGCACAGCACGACTACGTGCAGACCTTGTCGCGGCCGGGGTGAGCCCCGTGGGTGACGTGGGTTGGTGACGTGGGTCGGTGATGTGGGTTGGTGATGTGGGTTGCTGTTGGCAATTGGGCGCCGGCCACCTTTCAAGCCGGATAGTCCGCCGCCAGAAAGCGCAGCAGCGCCGCATTCACTTCAGCCGGCCGCTCCTGCTGGATCCAATGCCCGCCGCCCGCAATGAGCACCTTGTCGCGCAGGTTCGGCACGCTGCTGGCCAGTGTTTCCAGCGCGCCACGCCCGATGGGCGAGGCGATCACGCCGTCGCGCGTGCCGGCAATGAACAGCGCAGGCGGCGTGATCAGGGCGCCCTGGAAGGGTGCCAGCAGCGCCCAGTTGCGGTCGATGTTGCGATACCAGTTGAACGGGCCGCGCAGGCCGTTGCGGCGGAACGCGGCGCCATACACCGCCAGGTCGTTTGCGCTCAGCCACGCGGGCAGCACAGCAGGGTCATGAACGCGATCCAGAAACCCTTCGCCCGCCGGCACGGTCAGTGAGCCGGTGCCTGGCGGGGCGTCGCCCGAGCCCGAGAACAGCACCTTGCGGATGGCGGCTTCGATGTCACGCTCGAACTCGGCCTCGGCCACGCCTTCGCGGTTGAAATAGAACCAATAGAAGTTCTCCATTCCGGCCGCGCGCAGCATCGTCAGCGGCGCTGCCGCGGGGTTGCGCGGGCGGTGCGGCACGCTCAGGGCGGCGACGGCGGTGAACAGGTCGGGGCGCATCAGCGCCGCGCTCCAGGCCACGTTGGCGCCCCAGTCGTGGCCAATGATGGCGGCCTTGGTTTGCCCCAGTGCGGCCACCAAGGCCACCATGTCGCCCACCAGGTCAGTGATCGCATACGCCGCAATGTCGTGGGGCACCGAGCTGCCGCCATAACCGCGCATGTCGGGCGCCACCACGTGGTAGCCGGCTTGCGCCAGCGCCGGTATCTGGTGGCGCCATGAATACGCCAACACGGGCCAGCCATGGCACAGCAGCACCAGCGGGCCGCTGCCTTGTTCGGTGATGTGCAAGGTGATGCCGTTGACGGCCATGTCACGCTGGGTGGGTGCTTGGGTCATGGCTTGTCCTCGTCGTTGGTCTTGGCGATGACCGTGTCGTTGCCCGCCACCGGCCGCAACTGTTGCAGCAAGGTCGGCACCAGTTCCGACACCGTCGGGTGGATGTGCATGGTGCGCGAAATGGCCGTGTAGGGCTGGCCGGCGGCCATCACGTCGAGCAGCGAATGAATCACTTCATCGCCGTTCAGCCCCAGGATCGCCGCACCGAGCAGGCGCTGGCTGTCGGCATCCACCAGCACCTTCATGAAGCCCTGCGTTTCGCCGGCTTCGCGGGCGCGGCCCACGCGCTGCATCGGCATCTTGGCGCGCAGCAGCCTGGCGCCGCCGGCGCGCGCTTCGGCCTCGCTCATGCCGATGCGGCCCAGCGCCGGGTCGATGAACAGCGCGTAGCAGGGGATGCGCTGGCTGATGCGGCGCGCGTCGTGGTCGAACAGGTTGGCGACGACGATTTCATGGTCGTTCCACGACGTGTGGGTGAAGGCGCCGCGGCCGTTGCAGTCGCCCACCGCCCACACCCCATCGGCGCTGCTGCGGCACTGGTCATCCACCACGATGTAGCCACGTTCGTCGGTGTCAATGCCGGCGGCGTCAAGCCCCAGGCCATCGGTGTTGGGCCGCCGGCCCACCGCCAACAGCACGTGGCTGCCGCTGATGGGCATCTGCTCCTGTGCGCAGGCCGCGCCGATGGTGATGCGCGCACCGTCGCGTTGCAGGGCGATGCATTCGGCGCCCATGGCAAAGCGAATGCCTTCGTTTTCAAGAATCGAGCGGATGCCGTCCGACACATCGTCGTCTTCGCGAGGCAGCAGCCGCGCCGCGCGCTCCACCACCGTGACCGCGGCGCCGAAGCGGCGCATCATCTGCGCGAACTCCAGCCCGATGTAGCTGCCGCCGACGATGACCAGGTGTTCGGGCACCTCGGTCAGTTCCATGATCGACACGTTGTCCAGCGTGGGCACGGTGTCGATGCCGGGCAGTTCGGGGCGCACCGAACGGGCGCCGACGTTGAGAAAGATGCGCGGCGCGGTCAATTGACGGCCCGCAACTTCAAGCGTGGCGGGTGCCACGAAACGGGCTTGGCCAACGATGGTTTCAGTGTGCTTGAGCCCGCGCATCCAGGTTTCAACACCCGCGCGCGAGTGCTGAACGACCCCGTTCTTGCGCGCCATGACGCGGGCCATGTCAACGCGGATGTCAGCGCTTGAAAAACCAAACTCGCTGCCGCGCCGCGCCTGGTGCATGGCCCGCGCGCTGGCCACCAGCGTCTTGGTCGGCACGCAGCCCACGTTGACACAGGTGCCGCCGAAGTGGCCACGTTCGATCACCGCTGTGCGCAGCCCTTCCTGGCTGCACCGCGCGGCGATCGCCGGGCCGGCCTGGCCGGCGCCGACGATGATGGCGTCGAATTGTTCAGCGGGCATGACGACTCCTGATGGCCACGACATGAATCAGTATCCGCCCATATCAGAGGCGCCGCCGGCCACCCACTTTCGGCCAAAGTGCCGCGCACTGCGCAGGCCACCAGGGCCCAGTTCAATCCGGCTGCAACACCACCTTGGCCGCCGCGGTACGACCCGCATGCAAGTCCGCAAACGCCGCTGCACCCTCAGCCAGGGGCCGTGCCATCACCCAAGACAAATCACCAAACGCGCCGCGTGCCAGCAGCGCCACGGTGGCGTGCATGTCGGCCTGGGTGTAGGTGTAGGTGCCCAGCAAGGTGATCTCGGCCAGCGTGAGTTTGCGCATGTCGATCTCGCTGGCCCAGTCTTGCAAGCCGATGTGCATCACCACACCACCGGGCATCACTGCTGCCATGGCGGACTGGCGCGTGATGGCACTGCCCACGGCGTCGATCACGTAGTCAAAGCTGCTATCGGCCGGCGTGGCGCTGCGCGGGTCAAACACCTTGCAACGGGCGTGCTGCTCCAGCGAGGCGCGGCGCAAGGGGTTCGTTTCAGCCACCTGCAATTCGGCCACACCGTGGTGGCGCAGCAGCAGTGCGGCCAGCATGCCGATGGCGCCGCCGCCCAACACCAGCACGCGGCATTCGGGCAAGGGGCGCACCAGCGCACGCATGGAAAGGTTAAGCGCGTGCACCGCCGTGGCAGCCGGCTCGGTGAGCGCGCCGGCCAATGCGCTCAGGCTATCGGGCAGGGCGATCAGGCACGTCGCAGGGATGCTCATGCGCTGCGCAAACGCGCCGGGGCGCGACATGCCCACCATGGTGCGGTGGCTGCACAGGTTGTCGCGGCCTTGCAGGCAGAAGTCGCATCTGCCGCAGGTGATCAACGGGTTGCCGGTGACGCGCTGGCCGGGTTGCCAGAGCGCTGAACCTGATTCAAGCACCGTGGCCGCGAACTCGTGGCCCAGCACCAGGCCGGGTTTTCGCCGCGGGTCGTGGCCGTGGTAGGCGTGCATGTCGGAGCCGCAAATGCCGGCGGCGTCAATGTGCAGCAGCACCTCTTGTGCGGCCACGCTGGGTTCGGGCCGATCTTGCAACTGCACTTCATTCGGGGCGGTGTAGACCAGGGCTTGCATGTTCGGGTGACTTTCTACAAAGCGGTGTAGCCGCCATCGACCATCAGCGTCTGGCCGGTGATGTAGGCGCTGGCCGCACTGGCCAGGAAAACCGTGGCGCCAAACAAGTCGTTTAACGCGCCGTTGCGGCCGATGGCGGTGCGCCCGGCGTGCACGGCTGCCAGCGCCGGGTCGGCAAACACCGGGGCGGTGAGGTCGGTGGGAAAGAAGCCCGGGCCGATGGCGTTGCAGGTGATGCCCTGTGCCGACCAGGCCTGGGCGATGGCGCGTGTGAGTTGCACCACGCCGCCCTTGCCTGCGCCATAAGGCGCGCCGTTCGCAAACGCCCGCGTCGATTGCAATGAAGCGATGTTGATGATGCGGCCGGCGCCGCGCGCCGCCATGCCGGGGGCCAGTGCCTGGGTCAGGAAGAAGGGCGCGCCCAGGTGCAAGGCCAGTTGCTGGTTCCAGCTTTCGGGTGTGACCTCAGCGAAGGGTTGGCGCAGGTTGATGCCCGCGGCGTTGACCAGAATGTCCACCCTGCCCGCGCGCTGCGCGATGGCCGCGCCCGCCGCAGGCAGGGTCTCGGGGTGGCTCAAATCTAGCGTTAATATGTCGGCCTCAATGCCCTCGACGCGCAGGCTGGCGGCGGCAGCTTGCAACTGTTCCGCGCGCCGCGCCACCAGCAACAGCGCCGCGCCGGCCCGGCCCAGCGCGGTGGCCATGGCCAGGCCGATGCCGGCGTTGCCGCCGGTCACCACGGCGCGCTTGCCGTGCAGCGTGAACAGATCGTGAACGAAGGCGTTCACACTTGCACCGGCTCACCAAGGTCGAAGTGTTCGCCGGGAAAGTACTTGGCCAAACGATCATCTGCTGTGCGCGCATGGGCTTCCATGCCCTCTAACCGCGAGATGCGTGCCGTCACCGCGCCGATCTCGCGCGCGGCCTCACGGTTCATGCGCTGCCAGGTCAAGGTCTTCATGAACTTGTGCACGCTCAGGCCGCCCGAGTAGCGCGCCGCGCCCTTGGTGGGCAGCACATGGTTGGGGCCGCTGGCCTTGTCGCCAAAGGCCACGGTGGTTTCCTCGCCCAGGAACAGCGAGCCGTAGCAGGTGAGGCGCTGCAACCACCAGTCCAAATCTTGCGCCTGCACTTCAAGGTGTTCGCTGGCGTGGCGGTCTGACACCTGCGCCACTTCCTCGCGCGTGCTGCACACGATGACCTCGCCGTAGTCGCGCCAGGCGGCGCCGGCGGCGCCGCGCGCGGTGGGGGGCAGGGCGTTGATCAAGCCCGGCATGCGCGCCATCACATCTTGCGCCAAGGCCGGCGAGGTGGTGAACAGCCAGGCCGGCGATTCATGGCCATGCTCGGCCTGGCCCACCAGGTCGCTGGCCACCAGGGCGGCATCGGCGGTTTCGTCGGCAATCACCGCCACTTCAGAAGGGCCGGCAAAAACGTCGATGCCGACCTGGCCGAACAAGGCACGCTTGGCCTCGGCCACGAACTTGTTGCCCGGGCCCACCACCACGTCGGCCGGCTGGCCGGTGAACAGGCCATAGGCCAGCGTGGCGATGGCCTGCACGCCACCCAGGGTGAGGATCACGTCGGCCCCCGCGGCCTGGAAGGCGTACAAAACATGCGGGTGCATGCCAGCACCGCGAAAGGGCGATGAGCAGGCCACGATGGTCTTTACGCCCGCCGCCTTGGCGGTGGCCACGGTCATGTAGGCCGAAGCGATGTGGGCGTAGCGCCCAGCCGGCGCGTAGCAGCCCACCACGTTCACCGGCACCACGCGCTGCCCGGCGGTGACGCCGGGGTGCAACTGAACGGAAAACTCGGTCAGCGAGCGGCGCTGCGCGCAGGCGAAGTCGTGCACCTGGCGCACGGCGAAGTCGATGTCGCGCTTCACGCCAGCGGGCACCTCGCGCAAGGCGGCGTTGATCTGTGCCGGCGTCATCACAATGTCGCCCTGCCAGTGGTCGAGCGTGCGGGCGTAGTCGCGCACGGTCTGCTCGCCACCCTGTTGGATGGCGGCCAGCATGTCGCTCACCACGCGCTGCGCCGCAGCCGTTTCGCTTTCGGGTGTCTTGCTGGCCCGCTTCAGGTAGGTGATGGTCATGGAGGCTGATTAGAACCGTTAGCGTGAGATGGCGAACATGGAAATGGCGGGCACAAAGCCGATCAAGGCCGACACGCCCACCATCACCAACGCGAAGGGCAGGGCGTACCAGGCGATGGTAGCCACGGGCGTGCGCGTCAGGCCCGACATCACGAACAGGTTCAGGCCGAACGGCGGTGTGATGAAACCCAGGCCCAGCGTGGTGATCATGAAGATGCAAAAGTGCACCTGCTCCATGCCCACGGCCTTGGCCAGCGGCCACAGCAGCGGGCCGAGGATCACGATGTTGGGCCCGGTTTCCATGAACATGCCGGCGACGATCCAGACGCCCAACAGCAGCAGCACGATGGCGGTGTGGCTGGTGCCGAACGACATCACCCAGGCCACAAAGGTTTGCGGCACATCCAGCACCGTGAGCGCCTGCGCGAACAGCAGGGCCACGGCGATGATGGGCAGCACCACGCCACATACGCGAGCCGAGGTGCCGAGCATGGCCGGGAAGTCTGCCAGCGCCAGGCGCTTTTGCACCAGGCCGGTGACCACCGCCACCGACACGGCCACCGCGGCCGATTCAGTGGGCGTGAACACGCCGGTGTAGATGCCGCCGAGGATGATGAGCGGAATGGCCAAGGCGAAGCGCGCCTCCCACAGCGCGCGCCACCAGCGGCTCATGCTGAAGCGGCCGGTGGATTTTTCGTAGCCGCGCAGGCGGTTGATGACGGCATTGGTGAGCATCACCGACAGCAGCACCAGCACGCCGGGCACGAATGCGGCCACGAACAGCGTGGAGCTCGACACGCCCAGCACCAGGCCGATGATGATGTAGGCAATGGAAGGCGGAATCAGGATGCCGGTGCACGCACCCGATGCCACCAGCGCGCAGGCATAGGGCTTGGGGTAGCCCTTCTCGACCAGGCGCGCCATGGTCAAGCGGCCCACGGCGGCGGCGTCGGCGGCGTCGCTGCCCGAGATGCAGGCAAACAACCCGCAGCCCATCACCGTGGAGGTGCCGAAGCCCGAGCGCAACGAGCCAAAACTGGCCTCGGCAAAGTTCAGCAACTTTTCGCCCAGGCCAGTGCGCACCATGGCGTCGCCGGTGAGCACGAACAGTGGAATGGCGATCAGCGCAAACGAATCGACGCCTTCAAACAAGGCCTCGCCGATCAAGGTGAGCGGCAGCGCCTGCGTGCTGGCCAGCATGGCGAACGTGCCCAGGCCCATGGCGACCCAGAACGGCACGCCGATGATCAACAACAGCACCAGGCCGCAGATGGAAAGCGCGACAGGGTTCATGCGGCGCTCACTCATCGAACATGGCTTTGCCGGCGTACACCGGGCGGCCAGCGGCCAGGTCGCGCACATCGCGCACGATGCCTTGCACGCTGCGCACCACGACCAGCGTGAAGCCGATGGGCACCGCGGCCTCGAACCACACCTTGTTGATGCGCAACACCGGCGTGGTGCCACCGAACTGCAACAACTGGCGCACGGTGTGCAGGCTCCAGTACAGCGCGATCAGCGCAAAGGCAATGGTGGCCAGCTCGGCCACGATGAACAACGCGGCCTTGGTGCGCGGGCCGACGCGGCCGATCAAGACATCGAAGCGGATATGTGCGCGTTCCCGCACTGCGTAGGCCGCGCCCACCCAGCCCAGGTAGATGAAGGCATAGCGCGCCGCTTCCTCGCCCCAGGCCGAGGAATAGTTCAAGACGAAGCGGCGGATGACTTCCTGCACGATGACGATGCAGCAAAAGCTGTAGAACACCAGCATCGCCCAGCGCTCGGCGTCGCGGTCGAGCGCTTGAATGAAACGTTTCATTCAAG
>JAYUPO010000316.1:0-3548 GCA_043760085.1 Burkholderiales bacterium | reverse complement strand
GCTGTGGCCGTTGCAGTAGAACTGCAGCCCGAACGGCGCCCAGGTGGGCACGCGCAGGTAGCACAGACCAAACTCCTCGTCGATGAAGTAGAAGTAGTGCTGGCACTTGCCTCCTGTCGTAGCACGACAGCATGCCGTGCAGGTTCGCCGCACATCGATCCGTCAGTGCCGTCGCAGTCATGGTCGATCACCTCGCCATCGGTTCGGCGACTATCGTATTACCTGTTTGGTTCCGGCTCTGCCGGCTTAGGATTAAGCACTTGGCGCAAACGCTGGGTGCTTTTTTCTTGCTGCGGCACGAAAAGAGCACGAAAGAGCAGGACGCAGGTGCCGGCCTGGCGACGGCCTGGCGATGGCCTGGCGATGGCCTGTGGTCATGGAACTGGCTGACGCTTAACGCATGCAAAAGGGGCCGTCTGACATCGCGTCGAACCAGGCTCGACTCGTCTCGAATCTCAGGCGGGTTCGCACGCCCACTTTGGATGCCGACTCTGCGTACAAGGAAGCAACCGGACCGTTGCAGCGGCGCAGCAAGCCAGAGGGCAAAAACCCTCGGCAGCCATGACGGCGCCGGCATTCCCGACCCCTTGGCCGGAATCGGACTGCCAGCATCCGACCGCGCCGATACCCATCGAGCCAATCCACGCCATGTCCTACCTTGCGTTTCTCGTCGCCGCCGTCGTACTCGCCATCACCCCCGGTCCCGGCATCGCCTACGTGGTGGCGCGCACGGTCGCGGGCGGTCGATCCGAAGGGCTGGCCTCCTGCATCGGTACCGGCATCGGCGGGCTGCTGCACGTGCTGGCCGCGGCAGTCGGGTTGTCGATCCTGGTCGCGCAGTCGGCCATGGCCTTCAACGTCGTGAAGTACCTGGGCGCGGCCTACCTGGTCTACCTGGGCATGCGGATGTTGTGGCGCAAGGAACAGGCGTTCACGGTCGAGGACGTGACGTCCCAGGGCGCGCGGCGCGCGCTCTTCGAAGGCATCGTCGTCGAGGCACTGAACATCAAGACCGCGCTGTTCTTCCTGGCCTTCTTGCCGCAGTTCACCTCGTCCAGCGCGCCGCTGGTGCCGCAACTCGTTCTGCTGGGCAGCATCTGCGTGGCACTGAACACGCTTGTGGACGTGGTGGCCGTTTTCGCCGCGCATCGCTTGCTCAAGGCCGGGGCCGCGCGGGCTGCGCGCGCACGCATCATGACTTGCGTTTCAGGCGTCACGATGGTGGGTCTGGGCGCTTTCCTTGCCTTGGCCAGGCGCGAGGCGTAGACCGGCTGCGGCAGCGCAAGGCGCTCAAGGTTTGTCGGCGCCGAGAAGGACCCAGGCGCAGCAGCGGGTGCGTTGCATCAATCGATTGAGAGCAGCCGTCATGCCTGTTCCAACCAATCGGCGATGCCGTCGAGCGGCTTCTTGATGCCACCATGCACCGGCACCTGGCAACCCGGCTTGGGGTAACCGGCGACGAGCAGGATGACTGGCTTCTCCGAACCCGGCCTTGCACACAGCTGATTCAGAAAGCGCATCGGGTTGGGCGTGTGGGTCAGCGTGGCCAGCCCGGCATGGTGCAGCGCCGCGATCAGGAAGCCCGACGCGATGCCGACCGATTCGGGCACGTAGTAATGGCTGAAGCGTTCGCCGTCGTCATGCACGCCGTACTTCTGCGCAAAGATGGCGATCAGCACCGGCGCGTCTTCCAGGAAGGGCTTGTTCGAATCAGTGCCCAGCGGCGCAAGGGCGTCGAGCCACTCCTGCGGCGCGCGTTCGTTGTAGAAGCTGCGCTCCTCGGCCTCGGCCGCCTGGCGCACCTTGCGTTTGTGCTCGGAGTCGGTGATGACGCTGAAGAACCACGGCTGCTGGTTGGCGCCTGAGGGCGCCGTGCCGGCGGCGAGCAGGCATTGTTCAATCACCTCGCGCGGCACCGCTCGGGTATCGAAGTCGCGCACGCTGCGGCGGCGCTGCATGTCGTGATGGAAGTGCCGCGCGCGCTCGATCATTTCGGCCGGCGGGTACTCGCGGTAGGCCGGCAAGGGCTCCAGGGCGAAGGGTTTGGCAGGTGGGGGCATGACGGTGGTTTGATGGCTTCGGGCTGGCCGCTGCGCCGCGCTCAGCCGCTGAAGCCCAGCCAGCGCTGCGGGCTGGCCCAGAACAACCGGGCACGATCGGCCGGCTGCGGCAGCAGCTCTTCAACCAGGCGCAGCAGCGGGCCAACGTCGAGCCGCTGCGGCGCTGTGAGGAAGGGCCAATCGCTGGCCCACAGGCAGGCGTCGAGGGTGAAGGCGTCGAGCAGCGCATGCAGAAACGCGCGCGTGTCGGCATAGGGCGGCGGCAGCGCCGAAAACTTCTGCCAGCCCGACAACTTCACCGCCACGCGCCGCGTGGTGGCCAGTTGCAGCAGCGCCTGGAAGCCGGGCTGACCAACGCCCTGCGCGGCGCTGGGGCGGCCGCAGTGGTCGATCAGGCAACGCACGCCGCTGCGTTCGATCAGCGCTCGCAGGCCAACCAGTTGGTCGTGCTCGACTTGCAGTGAAAGCAGCATGTCCAGATCAGTCAGATGGCGCAGCAGCGTGTGCGTGTTGGCGTAATGCTCAACGCCCATCACCGTGGCATTGAACGCCACGCCGATCACACCAGCCTGGCGCAGTTGCAGCAATTCGCTGCGGCCGATGTCGTTGCGCACCACCGCAATGCCCTTGAACTTGCCCCGGCCCTGCGCCAGCGCATCGAGCAGGCAGCGGTTGTCCAGGCCATAACCCGAATTCGGCCCGACGAACAGCGCATGGCGAATGCCGTAGGCCGCCATCACCTGCTCGTACTGGGCCAGCGGCGCCACCTCCTGGCCCGCGGGCCGGTAGGCGGCGTCAGGCGTGTACGGAAATCGCGCGGGGTCGAGGATGTGGCAGTGGCAATCGATCTTCGGTTCGCTAAAGACGGACATGCGCCATCACTTCGCGCCGAGTGCGGGCAAGACTTCCTTGATCTCCTGCTTGCCGTTGCGCGCCTCGGCCAGGAAGCTTTCGCGGTCGAGGTCGCCGTTGGCGTCGAAGCTCACGTCCATCAACACGCCGGGGTGGTCTGCGGCCTTGATCTTCAGGCCTTTCATCGTCTGGGCCAGCAGCTTGCGGTCAATCTTGCCGGCCTTTTCGATGGCCGCCTTCATGATGTACACGCCGGTGTAGCCCTTCACGCCGTTGTGGTCGGAGATGTACTTGTATTCCTTCTCGAACTTGGCACGAAACGCGCGCATCGCCGGCAGCGGTGCATCCACCGTCAAGCCCACGTGCGCCACCGCGCCGTTGGCGGCCTCGCCGGCCAGTTCGATCACCTTCTGGCTGGTCAGCACCGTCTCGCCGACGATCGGTTTGGTCACGCCTTGCTTGCGTAACTCGCGCAGTGCGCGCGCGGCCTCTTCTTCATTGGTGTAGACGAATATGGCGTCAGCGTTGGCCTGCTTGGCCTTGAGCACGGCGGCGGAGAAGTCGACCTGGTTCTGGTCGGTCGAGATGTCGGCCGTGATCTTCACACCCAGTGGCTCCAGCGCCTTGGCCAGCGAC
>JAYUPO010000315.1:0-3550 GCA_043760085.1 Burkholderiales bacterium | reverse complement strand
TGCTGGCGGGTTTTCCCAGTTCGAACAGTTTCACGCTCGACTTGTGGCTGGCAACCAGAATCGGCGTGAACTGCTGGCCCCGCGTGAGGTTGGTGATCGTGACTTCGAAACGCGCGCCTTCGTGATCGTCGTCAGCCCGCGCGGGGCTTGCGGCCGCGAGACTGAAGACCATCGCCAGCGAGAGTCCGAGGGAGGTGAACGTTGCTGTCATGAGTTGCTCCTGTTCGATTGCGAAGTGGGGGATGCCTCGAGAGCGCGTGCCACGCGGCTCTGGCGGGGTATCTACCGCGTGCCGAGCGTTTTGGACGCACAAGCTGAACAGGCGCATGTCGATGACGGGGTCTTTCGTCAGGTGTGGGGCCATGGCATCGCGGGCTGGCAGAGGGTCAGGTCCGAAGACGTGTTGCCGCGCCGGTGTGAGCTCAAGGCGGCGGGCCAGCCAATGGGCGGACCTGAAAAAACTCGGCTGGAAGTTCGTGGGGCCGACAACGGCCTATGCCTTCATGCAGGCCATGGGGCTGGTCAACGACCATGCGCAGCAATGCGTGATCCGCAGCCGGGTGCAGCTTGCGCGCAAGGCGTTCAGCCGGCCGGGCTGACGTTCGCGCGAGGCGCAGAACGAACCGCTGGAAGCAGCGGATCGCAAACCCGCGCCACAAAGCAAAACGCCGACCACAAGGCCGGCGTTCGTCTATTCACTAAGTTATTGTTATTGTTCGAGAATTCTTGGTTGCGGGGGCAAGATTTGAACTTGCGACCTTTGGGTTATGAGCCCAACGAGCTACCAGGCTGCTCCACCCCGCGCTAGAACCTCGCAGTATAGCACCTCGGCACAGGCACGCAGGCTAACTTGCAGCTCTCTTGCCGCGTTGGCAAGGCTGCAACAGAGCGCGAGCCAGCCCGCGCTGGGGCCACGCGCTTCAATCCGGCCGGCTGCGCCGCCTCGTGGCATGGAGCGCGAAGTTAGGGGGTGGCGCCGATGGTGCTCCCTACATTTGTGGGTGCCCTTTCGACCCCGCAAAGTTACATTTCCAAGTCGCCTTGTATTCCTGCTGGAGCACACCATGGCCACTGCACGCAAAGTCCTTCTGGTCGACGATCATGAGTTGGTTCGCATCGGCGTCAAGACCACCTACCCCGAGGTGCTGGGCACGCCCATCACCTGGCTCGAAGCCAGCACCCTGGGTGATGCCTTGGCGCTTTATGGCGAGCAGGGCGACATTGATGCCGTCTTGCTCGACCTCAACCTGGCTGACTGCAAGGGCCTGCAGGGCCTGCGCCTGTTCTTGCAGGCCCACCCCAAGGCGCGCATTGCCGTGTTCAGCGGCACACAAGATGAATTCGTCATGCGCCAGGTGCGTTCATTGGGCGCGGTGGCCTACGTGTGCAAGGGCACACTGGCCTCGCAAATGCACGAAACACTGATCGCGCTGCTGCGGCCCGACGCCCTGGCCGGGCCGTGGGCCAACCCGCGCACGAGCAGCCTGTTCCCGCGCATGCCCGCCACGGCCATGTACGACCGTGTTTGCGAACTGGGCCCGCGCCACCTTGAGATCCTTGAGCTGGTGCTGTCGGGCTGCACCAACCAGGAAATCAGCAGCTCCACCACGCTGTCGCTGGGCACGGTGAAGAACTATGTCTCGTCGCTGCTGCTGGCGCTGGATGTGCGCTCGCGCTCGCACCTGATCAGCCTGTTCCGCTGAACATTGCGCCGCGGCCAGCCGTGCCGCGCCCGCTTGAACTGGTGAACACAGACCACGCACCGGCCCGGATGGGCGCCAATGCGCCGCGGCGGGTGCGCCATGTCGTGGTTGAAGGCAGCGCGCCCGCGCCCGGCGACAGCGCGGCACAAGAGCGGCTCGCTGCGCTGACCCTGGATCGCCGCGCCCTGCACCGCCGGCTCGCCGACGCTGCGGCCCAGGCAGCCTGGGCGCAGTGGCCGGCGCTGGGCACGGCGCTGCTTCTGCTGGCGTTGTTGCCGGCCTGGCGCATCAGCACCCAGCCGCTGTTTCTGCAGCCCGTGTTGGCACTGCCGTGGCTGCTGGCCACACTGGTGCTGGGCTTGGTGCTGATCATTGCTGCGCTGCGCCGGCACAACGCGCCGCGCTTGCGCTGGCAGGTGGCGGCCAGCCTGGCCGTCACGCTGTGCCTAGCCTGGCCGGCGTGGGGGCTGGGCCAGGCGCACGCCCTGCTCAGCACCGCCGCGGCCACGCTGTTTGGCGTGGCTGCGGCGCAGGCGCTGGCGATGGTGCCGCGCGTCGCCCTGGCGCCGGCCCTGCTTCCAGCCCTGGCCGGCGTGGGCAGCGCCGTGGCGGGCGACTGGCAGGGCCTGGCCCTGGGCCTGGCGGGCAGCGCCTGCGCGGCGCTGCTGGCGCAGCGGGGGCATCGCACCTGGCAGATGCAGCAGCTACAACTGTTCGAATTGGGTGAGCAGTTGCGTGCCGCCGAGTCGGCGCGCGAAACCGCGGTGCGCACCGACCAGGACAAGAGCCGCTTCCTGGCCATCGCCAGCCACGACTTGCGCCAGCCCGTGCATGCCCTGGGCCTGTTTGCCGCCACCTTGCAAAAGCGCCTGATCGATTCGCCCGATGAGCCGCTGGCGCGCAACCTCATGCGCGCGGTCGATGGCCTGGAGCGCTCGTTCAACGCCATGCTCGACGTCTCCAAGCTCGACGCCGGCGCCATCAGCCCGGCGCCGCAGACCTTCCCCCTGCGCGACATGTTCCGCCGCTTGCACATGCAGTACGCCGGCCAGGCTGAATTTGCCGGCCTGGGGCTGCGGTTTTCGCCCGGTGGTAAGTCGGTGACGAGCGACCCGCAGTTGCTTGAGCGCATCGTCGGCAACCTGATCCAGAACGCGATCAAGTACACCAGCCAGGGCGGCATCGTGGTGGTGGCGCGCAGCACGGCCTCGCGCATCAACATCGAGGTCTGGGACACCGGCTGCGGCATCGCGGCCGGCGACTTGCCGCGCGTGTTCGAAGAATTCTTCCAGGTCGGCCACGGCGAGCGCGACCGCAGCCATGGCCTGGGCATGGGCCTGGCCATCGTCAAACGCCTGGCGGCGTTGCTCGGGCACCGGCTCGAGGTGGCCTCCACGCCCGGGCGCGGCACGCTGTTCCGGGTGGGTGTGGCGCTGGGCGGCCTGCCGGGCATGCAGGACGAACTGGCCCCGGCCGACACCCAGCCCATGCAGGCCCAGGGCCCGCTCATGGTGTTGGTGGTGGACGATGAAGAGCCCATCCGCGAGGGCCTGCGCCTGCTGCTGGCCGAATGGGGCATGCAGGTCATCACCGCGGCCGATGCGGCGCAGGCCGAGCAAGCCGTCACGGCGCTGGAAGGCCGCGTCGACCTGGTGCTCAGCGACCTGCACCTGGGCCCGGGGCCGGATGGCATGGAAGTCATCGCGCGCGTGCGCCGCCTGTGCGGCCGCGAGGTGCCGGCCATTCTGGTTACCGGCGACACCGGGCATGACGAGATCCAGCGCGTGGCCAGCGCCGGCGACCTGGTGTTGTTCAAGCCGGTGCAACCGCGCCGCCTGTTCGAGGCC
>JAYUPO010000314.1:0-3552 GCA_043760085.1 Burkholderiales bacterium | reverse complement strand
AAGCCGTGTGCGGGAAATCCGCACGCACGGTTTGAACGGGGGCGTTGGCTCTGAACCCGGCCTTCGGGCCGCTTAGGAACCAACGTCTACCAATGCTGCGCCAACGCACCCTGAAAGCCATCACCCGGGCCGTGGGCGTGGGCGTTCACAGCGGCCACAAAGTGGAGCTGACGCTGCACCCGGCGCCGCCCGATCACGGCATCGTCTTTCGCCGGGTTGACCTGGCCGAGCCGGTGAGCATGCCGGCCCTGGCGAGTTGGGTCTGCGACACGCGCATGGCCACCACGCTGTCGCCCAGGGGCCGCGGTGACGGGCCGCGCGTGGCCACCATCGAGCACCTCATGTCGGCCTGCGCCGGCCTGGGGCTGGACAACCTGCTGATCGACATCACCGCCGACGAAGTGCCCATCCTCGACGGTTCCGCGGCCAGCTTCGTGTTCTTGCTGCAAAGCGCGGGCATCGCCCTGCAAGATGCCCCCAAACGTTTCATTCGAGTCACGCGCACGGTGGCAGTGCACCAGGGCGAAGGCCCGCAGGCGCTGTGGGCTCGGCTGGAGCCATACGAAGGCTACAAGCTCAGCTTCGAGATCGAGTTCAGCAACGCCGCCGTGGCCTCCACCGGCCAACGGGTGGAGTTCGACATGGCCTCGGGCCAGTACAAGCGCGACATCGCGCGCGCCCGCACCTTCGGTTTCACGAAAGATGTGGAGCTGATGCGTTCACGTGGGCTGGGCCTGGGCGGCAGCATGGACAACGCCATCGTGGTGGGCGACAGCCGCGTGCTCAACGCCGGCGGCCTGCGCTACGACGATGAATTCGCCAAGCACAAGATCCTCGACGCCATGGGCGACCTGGCCACCGCCGGGCGGCCGCTGCTGGCGCACTATGTGGCCTACAAGAGCGGGCATGCGCTGAATAACCAACTGGTGCGTGCGCTGCTGGCCGACACCACGGCGTGGGAAGAAGTGACGTTCAGCGACGCAGCGCAAGCGCCTCGCGGCCTGGCCGAACTGGCGCCGGCCTGGTAGTGCGGGCCCGATTGCTGCGCTGGGCTCGCATCACCCCATGCTGATCTTCCGCCTCGTCTTCGGCCTGCTGCTGCTGGCTTCGGTGCTGTGCTTTGCCATGTACATCGGCACGCGAGCGCCGGTGTGGCGCCAGCGCGGCCTGGTGATCGTGAAGTGGACGGTGCTGGCCGGCCTCGGGTTCTTCGGCGTGATCATCCTGGAACGCATGGCGGTGCTGCTGTAGGCCTGGTCAAAACAATTCCGCCGCCAAGAAGGTGAGCGAGCGCCCCAGCGCCGCCGCCGCGCTGGGGGCGTGATAGCTGGCGCGCGCCCAGCAGTTGAAGCCGTGGTCGGCGTCGTACTGGTACAGGTGCGCCACCTTGCCCTTCATGGCCGTGCGCACTTGTGCCACCGCTTCGCTCGGGATGTGGGCATCGCGCTTGGCGTAGTGGAACATCACCGGGCATTTGATCTGCGCCGCGCGTTCGAGCTGGCCCTGGATGCCACCGCCGTAGTAGCACACGGCGGCGTTGATGTCGGCGCTGGCGGCGGCCAGGTAGGCCAGGCGGCCACCCATGCAGTAGCCCAAGGCGCCGATCTTGCGCCCGGCCACTTCGGGCCGCGCGCGCAGGGCGGCCACGTGGTCGGCCAGGTCGCGCAGCAGCGCGGCCGGATCGGTGTTGGTGGCCAGGGCGCGGGCGCGTTGCAGGTCGGCGCCGTCGTAGCCCAATTCCACGCGCCGTTGCTGCTGCCAGAACACGTCGGGCGCCAGCACCACGAAGCCGGCCAGGGCGTACTGCTCGGCCAGCGCGCGAATGTGCTCGTTGACGCCGAAGATTTCCTGGTACAGCACCAGCCCCGGGCCGCTGCCGCCGGGCGGCAGGGCGAGGTAGGCGTCATAACTGCCGGCTGCGCCGGACAAGGCGATCCAGGAGGTGGCGACGGTGTTCATTCCAAGTTGCTCCAGGTGATGTCAATCAATAGCTGCGCCCACGCTTGTACTGGGCATGGGCGCGCGGGTCGAGCGTAGTGGCCTTGGCGAGGGCCGCCAAGCTGCGCCCGGCATGGGCGTGGGTGATGGCCACGGCCAGCGCATCGGCAGCGTCGGGGCCGGGCAGGCCGGGCAGGGCGAGCAAGCGCATCACCATGTGCTGAATCTGCGCCTTGGCCGCCAGGCCGTGGCCCACCACCGCCTTTTTCACTTGCAGCGCGGTGTATTCAGCCACGGGCAAGCCATGGCTCACCAGCGCGGCCAGCGCGGCGCCGCGCGCCTGCCCCAGCAGCAGCGTGCTTTGCGGGTTGACGTTCACGAACACGATCTCGGCGGCGGCCATGTCCGGGCGATACGTGGTGATCACTTCACACACGCCTTCGAAGATGATCTTCAGCCGCGCCGGCAGGTCACCCTTGCTGGCCTCGGCGGTGCTGATGGTGCCGCTGCCCACGTAGGCCAGGCGCGGGCCGTCGCAGTCGAGCACGCCGAATCCGGTGCGCTGCAAGCCGGGGTCGATGCCGAGGATGCGCATGGTCTTGCCTAGACCCCGAAGTACCAGCGCACAGAGTGGAAGAACACCGGCGCAGCAAAGCACAGCGGGGCCACGCGGTCGAGCAGGCCCACCGCGCCGGTGACCGAACTGGCATTGCCCCAGTAACGCACGCCGGCGTCTTTTTTAAGCGCCTTCATCACCAGTTCGCCCAGGCTGCCGGCGCCGGCCGCAATCAAGGCCGTGGCCAAGGCCTGCTCGGGGCGAAACGGCGTGATCCAGAACAACGCCGCACCGACCAAGCCGCCGGCCAATGCGCCCAGGCCCCAGGCGCGCAGCGAGAACGAGCGGTCGATGTGGCGCGCCAGCGGCCTGCGGCGCAACCAGCGACTGGCCAGCTCTTGTGCGATCTGCGCCGCGGCCACCACCATCACCAGGAAGAACAACAAGAAGGCGCCGCGCCCCTGGTAGCGGGGCGACTCCAACAACAACAGCGCCGGCGCATGGCTCAAGCCATAAACGCAAACCATGATGCCCCATTGAATCTTCGCGTTGCGTTCCAGAAAGTGCTGTGGATCGTTAGCCAAGGCGCTGAGCACCGGCAGGGCGAAGAACGCATACACCGGAATCAGCACCGTGAACAGATCGAACAGGCGCGTGCCCACGGTGAGGTACTGCAAGGGCAGCACCGCAAAAAACGCCAGCAGCAGGCCACGGTGATCGGCCCGCCGCGTGGGCGCCAGCGACAAGTATTCGCGCAGCGCAATGAACGACAACACGGCAAACAGCAGCGTGGCGCCCAGCGCGCCCGAGGCCCAGGCCAGCCAGAAGACCGTGGCCCCCAACCACAAGGCGCGCAGGTCACGCTTGAGCTGGGTGTGGCGGGCCCAGGCGGCCTCGGAGCGCTCCTGCACCGAGCGTGCGAACAGCATCGCGGTGGCCAGCAACAACGCGCCGAACAGGGCCACGAACAGCAGGCCGACCTGCTGGCCCACGCTGAGCGTGCGCAAGGTGTTCATGCGCCGAACCCCGGCGAGCAGCCGATCACCGCCTGGCGCGCG
>JAYUPO010000313.1:0-3573 GCA_043760085.1 Burkholderiales bacterium | reverse complement strand
ACTATCACTGCGACCTGCCCGGCGGGGCCGCCATCGGCCGCTCGATCCTGGCCGCGCCATTCGACATCCGCGGCCTTGGCGCCGACATGGCACGGCTGAAGCCGCCGCTGCAAACCATCACCTTCATCGGCATGATGTTCAATTCATCGAATGCCGACCTGAAGCATTTCTTTCGCGCCACCAAGTCGCTCACCTCGGCCTGGTACGTGCTGCGTCGTCTGGTCACGCATCTGGTGGAGTTGCTGCGCTACGGCCGCGGAGTCATGGTCACCAGCGGCAATGCGCAGGCCGCGCGGCTGGCCAAGTCAGCGCTGGATTTGGGCATTCCCATCCTCACCGGCACGCCGGCGCTGGCAGTGCTGAAGGAAGGCGCGCGCGTGGTCGGCGTGCGCGCCGGTGGCGCGGCCGGCGAACGCCGCATCCATGCGCGCTACGGCGTGGTGCTGGCCTGCGGCGGCTTCCCGCACGATGCGCCGACCCTGGCCAAGGCCTACCCGCATGTGGCACGCGGCGGCGAGCACCTGTCGCCCACGCCCGCAGGCAACACGGGTGACGGCGTGCGCATGGCGCAGGCCGCCGGCGGCTGGTTCGCACCGCGCTTTGCCGACGCCGCGGCGTGGATGCCGGTGTCGCGCGTGCCCGGCGTCGGCGGCAAGGCGGGCGTTTTTCCGCATCTTCTGGATCGTTACAAACCGGGCGTCATCGGCGTGCTGGCCAGCGGCCAACGCTTCACCAACGAGTCGAACTCGTATCACGATGTCGGCGCGGCCCTGATGCGCGCTTGCGCCGGGCAAACAGAGACGGCGATGTGGCTGGTGTGCGACAGGACTTCACTGGCCAAATACGGCCTGGGCTTCGTCAAGCCCGCGCCCATGCCGCTGGGCCCGCATCTGCGCAGCGGGTATCTGAACCAGGGCAACACGCTGGCCGAACTGGCACAAAACATCGGGGTAGATGCGACCGGGCTGGAACAGACCGTGCGCGAATTCAATGTCGGCGCGGCCAGCGGTGAAGACCCCGCCTTTGGCCGCGGCAGCACCGCCTTCAACCGCTACCTGGCCGACCCTGAACAGCAACCCAACCCCTGCGTGGCGCCGCTGCTGGCCGCGCCGTTTTATGCCGTGAAGCTGGTGATGGGCGACCTGGGCACTTTCGACGGCCTGCGCACCAGCGTGGTGGGCGAAGTGTTGCAATCCAACGGTGCGCCGGTGCCCGGCCTGTATGCCGTGGGCAATGATCGCGAAAGCTTGATGGGTGGCAACTACCCGGGTGCCGGCATCACGCATGGCCCGAACATGACGTTTGCTTTCGTCACCGCGAACCACATTGCCGACCTGGCAGGAAGACCAAGATGACCGCCCTGAACAAAGCATTCGTCGACCACCGCATCTACACCATCCCGCCGCGCAAGATGGGCGAATTCATCGAGGTGTTCGACCGCCTGGCCATGCCCGTGCTGCTGCAAACACTGGGCCACCCGCTGGGCTTCTGGACCAGCCATGTCGGGCCGCTGAACCAGTTCGTGCACCTTTGGGGCTACGACAGCCTGGCCGACTATGAACAGCGCTGCGCCGCGCGCGACGCGCACCCCGACTTTGCCAAGTACATGGCGGCCTCGGGCCACCTCATCGTGGCGCAGGAAACGCGGTTGATCAAACGCGCGCAACTGCCCAGCATGGCGGGGCGTTGACTTTGAACTGAGCTGGAGTCTCTTGCCCATGCCCACCACCCGAACCCAGGTTGCCATCATCGGCGCCGGCCCCTCAGGCCTGCTGCTGGGGCAACTGCTGCACAGAGCCGGCATTGACGCCATCGTGCTCGAACGCCAGACCGGCGAGTACGTGCTCGGCCGCATTCGCGCTGGTGTGCTCGAACAGGTGACGACTGATTTGCTGGTGCAAGCCGGCGTGGGCGCGCGCCTGCTCAGCGAAGGCCTGGTGCACCACGGCTTCGAGATGCTGGTGGGCGGCCGGCGCCACCGCATCGACTTGTATGGCCTGACCGGCGGCAAGCACGTCACCGTGTACGGCCAAACTGAATTGACCCGCGATCTGATGGAAGCCCGCAGCGCGGCCGGCTTGCCCACGGTGTATGAAGCAGCCAACGTGGCGGTGCACGATTTCGACAGCGAGCGTCCGCGTGTAACCTATGAATCAGGCGGGTTAACGCACGAAATCACCTGCGATTTCATCGCCGGTTGCGACGGTTTTCACGGCGTGTGCCGGGCCAGCGTGCCGCGCGGCGCGATCACCGAATTCGAAAAGGTCTACCCCTTCGGTTGGCTTGGCGTGTTGAGCGACACGCCTCCCGTTTCCGATGAGCTTGTCTATGGCAACGGCCCGCGCGGCTTCACCCTTTGTTCACAGCGCAGCAAGACGCGCAGCCGCTACTACCTGCAAGTGCCGCTGACCGACAAGATCGAGGCCTGGAGCGACGCGGCCTTCTGGCACGAACTGCGCTTGCGGCTCGACGATGAAGGCCGCGGGCGTTTGATCACCGGGCCTTCGCTCGAAAAAAGCATCGCCCCGCTGCGCAGCTTCGTCACCGAGCCCTTGCGTTTTGGCCGCCTGTTCCTGGCCGGTGACGCCGGCCACATCGTGCCGCCCACCGGTGCCAAGGGCCTGAACCTGGCGGCCAGCGACGTGAAATACCTGTCCAACGCCTTCATCGAGTTTTATCAAGACGCAAGCGAGGCCGGCATCGACAGCTATTCGCAGCGCTGCCTGCGCCGCATCTGGCGCGCCGAGCGCTTCTCGTGGTGGTTCACTGGCCTGATGCACAACTTCCCCGATGACAGCCCGATCGTGGCCAAGATGCAGCAGGCCGAGTTGGACTACCTGCTGCATTCCGAATCAGGCTTGCGCACGATCGCTGAAAACTACGTCGGCTTGCCGCTGGACTTTGGTGAGTGAAATTCGTGCTGGCTTGTGCTGGCTATTTACCCACCGCGGTGCAGGTGCGGCTGTCGACCTTGACGGTGAACTCGAAGTAACGCCGCGGCACGCCGCCCACATGGGGCAGGGGAACCCACCACAGCCACCAATCTGCGTTCGAGGTGTAGGTGTGCACCGGCAGGTCGCGCAGTTCGCACGCACCCACCACCAGGTTGGCGCGGCGCACGCGCGGCGCCCACTGCGACGCCCAGGCTGAGTGCTCGGCGTAGCAGTCGGCATAGTCACCTGGTGCGGCCGGGCCTCCCGGCGCGTGGATGCCACGCTGCTGGCAATTGCCGATGGCACTGTCCGGGTGAATGGCCAGGACGTAGCCCAGGGGCTCCACCGAACGCGCCAGGGCCAACGGCTCGTCGCCCGGCCCCAGGAACTCAAGCGCCACGTCATGCGCTGTGCCGTACAGCTGCCGCTCGGAGCGCAAGCCATGGTCTTGCACCTGCACATTGAGTGCGGCGTGGGTTTGCGCATGCCAGTAGCCCCAGCCCAGCACGGCCCCGCCCAGGCCGGTGGCGCCAAGCAGCCAGCGCAACCAGCGCCTGGCGGTAGGCAGGCGCGCGGCGGCAACACGGTCAGGAACGGCAGTCAACAGATGGTCGGGCTCGGTGGTCATGCTGCGCTCTCG
>JAYUPO010000312.1:0-3579 GCA_043760085.1 Burkholderiales bacterium | reverse complement strand
CGTGGCCACGGGCGATGCGGTGAAACAGGCGATGGAAGAGATCCGCAAGACGCTGCCGCCCGATGTGGAGCTGAAGCTCATCTATGCCAACAGCGACTGGGTCAAGGGCTCGCTCAACGGCCTGATGCACACCCTGATTGAAGGCGCGCTGCTCACGGTGTTGATCGTGTTCCTGTTCCTGCATTCCTGGCGCTCGACCATCATCACCGGCCTGACGCTGCCCATTGCCGTGATCAGCAGCTTCATCGCCGTGTATGCCTTCGGCTTCACGCTGAACTTCATGACCATGATGGCGCTGAGCCTGTGCATTGGGCTGTTAATCGACGATGCCATCGTGGTGCGCGAGAACATCGTGCGCCATGTGGCCATGGGCAAGGATCACTTTCGCGCCGCGCGCGAAGGCACCGATGAAATCGGCCTGGCCGTGCTGGCCACCACCTTCGCGCTGTGCGCCGTGTTCGTGCCCGTGGCCTTCATGGGCGGCATCATCGGCAAGTTCTTCTACCCCTTCGGCATCACCGTGGTGGTGGCGGTGCTGGTGAGCTTGTTCGTGAGCTTCACGCTCGACCCGATGCTGTCCAGCATCTGGAAAGACCCGCCGTCTGCCTACTTGAAGAAGTGGCCCGGCATCGGCCACGCCATCCGCGCCACCGACCGCGGCCTGGACGGGCTGCACACGGTGTACGAACGGCTGATTCGCTGGGCCTTTTCGCCACGGCGCTGGAGCGTTTGGCTGCCCGCTTATGGCCGCGGCTTCGTTGCCACCCGGCGCGACAAGACAAGCCCGAGGCGCTGGCGCGCGGCCACCATCACGCCGCGCGGCGTGGTGATGAGCGTGGGGCTGGCCAGCTTCCTGGCCGCCATCGGCCTGTCGTTCCTGGTCGGCAGCGAATTCGTGCCGCAAACCGATCAAGGCTTCACGCAACTGGCCCTGCGCATGCCGGTGGGGTCGAGCCTGGAGCGCAGTGACGCCAAGGTGCGGCAGATCGAGGAAATCGTGCGTGCCATGCCCGAAGTGGCCATCGTCTCCACCTGGGTCGGCGGCGCCGGGCAGCGCAACCAGGCCTGGCTGAACATTGCGTTAAAGGAACGCAAAGATCGCACGCGCAGCCAGAAGGAAGTGGAGGACGCGATCCGCCTGCTGATTGCCAAGATTCCCGGCACCGATGCCTCGGTGGGGTTCGATCGGCCGGTGTATGTCGCCATCCTGGGCAGCGACTCCGAGGGCCTGGCCCGTGTGGCGGCCGAGTTTGCCGAAAAGATCAAGCAGATCCCGGGCATCGTCGACGTTGAACTCTCGGCCAAGCCCGGCCTGCCTGCCTACGCCGTGCGCCTGAAGCCCGGCGCGGTGCGCGAATTGGGTTTGACGGCGCCGCAACTGGCGTCATCGCTTCGCGCCTACGTGAACGGCGAGGTCGCCACCCACTGGACCACGCCCATCGGCGACCAGGTGGAAGTGGTGCTGCGCCTGAACGAAACGCAGCGTGAACGCATCGACCAGCTGCGCAGCCTGCCCGTGGCCTTCAGCAAAGACGGCACGCCGATCACGCTGGAAAGCGTGGCCAGCATCGAAGCCGTGTTCAACCCCGAGGTCATCCGGCGCCAGAACCTGCAACGCCGCGAAGCGGTGTTTGCCGGCATCCAGGGCCGCCCCAGCGGCGATGTGGGCAAGGAGGTGCAGGAACTGGTGAAAGCCACCACCTTGCCCGCCGGCTACAGCTTTGATGTCGGCGGCCAGTTGCAGCAGCAGGCCGAGGCCTTTGCGGGCCTGCTGTCGGCCATGGCGCTGGCGGTGATCTTCATCTACATCGTGCTGGCCAGCCAGTTCGGCAGCTTCCTGCAGCCCATTGCCATCATGGCCAGCCTGCCGCTGGCGTTGATCGGTGTGATGCTCGCGCTGCTGGCCTGGCGCTCCACGCTGAACGTGTTTTCCATGATCGGCCTGGTGATGCTGATGGGCCTGGTGACGAAGAACGCCATCCTGTTGGTGGACTTTGCCAACCAGGCGCGCAAGGCCGGTGCCACGGTGCCCGAGGCGCTGCTGCAGGCCGGCTTGATCCGCATGCGGCCGATCATCATGACCACCGCGGCCATGGTCTTCGGCATGCTGCCGCTGGCCCTGGCCTTCAACGACGGCGGTGAACTGCAAGCCCCCATGGGCCGGGCCATCATCGGCGGGGTCATCACCTCCACGCTGCTCACCCTGGTGGTGGTGCCGGTGCTGTACAGCTACCTGGTGCGGGAAACGGCGCGCGAGAAAAAGGCCAGGGCGGTGGTGCCTGGCGGCGCGGGCGGCGCCGCGGCGATGCCGATGCCGGCCGACCGCGATTGATGCGGTAGGCTCGCGGGCGAAAAGTCACCCAGAGCCGCCCATTGAAGACCAATCCAGAACAAGCCCGCCTGCCCGCCATTGACGAGATCGGTGTTGACGTCACCGGCCTGGATCGCCGCATGGGCGTTGACGATGCCGTGGTACACGACGCGCTATGCGTATTGGGTACGCCCACGGGTGTGACCCGCCTGTCTGAATTCCTCAGCACCGCCCAATACCGCCTGGTGCGCGGCGTGGCCATCACTCCGCAAGAGCTGCGGCCCGTGCTCAGCCGCTTGCTGGATGCCGGCCATGTTCAGCGCGACCCGCAAGGCCGGCACAGCGCCACGGCGCCGCATGCGAACGCGCGCTTTGGCGCCATCATGCGCAGTGCCGAGGCGTCCGCACGCTGGTATGCCGCGTGGCGGCGCATGGTGGATTTCGAGCACAGCTATTCGATGCAGTTTCTGGAGGCCGAGCCGCTGATTGGCGCGGTTCGCATGGTGATCTTCGCGGGCAAGGAACTGGCCGACTTGCAGCACCTGCGCGACATGACCGAGCGCTATGGCGTGAACTGGCTGGGCGCGCTGCGGGTGGTCGTGCTGCGGCCGTTTGATGAAGGCTTGTTCAACCTGCTTGACCCTTCCTTGCAGGCCGATCTGGTTGAAGGCTTGATGACGGCTTTCAGCGGCTGCACCGAGCCGGGCCTCAAGCCGATCGAAGACTGGCTGTTCAAGCTGCCGCTTGAAGAGCCCGATGCCGTGTCCGCCACGCTGCGCTTGCGCCTGGCCGAAACGCTGCTGTTCCGCGGCGAGTTCGAGCGCGCGCGCACGTTGACCGGGCCCATCGGCGGGGGCAGCGTGGACTTGCTGCGTGCCGGTATCACCATCGCGCAGGGCCAGTGGGCGGCTGGCACGGTGCAGTTTGAGGCGGCTTTGAAGGCCTGCGCGGCGGCCACGGGCCGGCGCAAGAACCTGGTCTCACCCGGCCTGGGTTGGCTTTACCTGATGGCCTTGCTGGCCAGCGGTGAGCCTGCAGCCTGGGTCAAGGCGCGCAAATTCGCTGCGGCCGAAGGTGGCGGCAAGCGCGGGGCTGACGCGCTGAGCCTGTGGGGTTCATGGCAGCAAGCCATCGACCAGCGCCTGGGCGACCTGCCCAAGGCCAATGACGTCTTTGTGCTGGATCGCCGGCCGCACCTGGCCATCGACTCTTTGGTCACCTTGAATCACCTCTTGCTGGCCGCCTGGCTGCGCGTGCCGGTGCCCGCG
>JAYUPO010000311.1:0-3579 GCA_043760085.1 Burkholderiales bacterium | reverse complement strand
CTTGCGCTCGATCATCTCGCGCAGGTTGCGGTGGCTGGCGCAGATGATGGCCACGTCGACCACCACCGCCCTGTTGCTGCCCAGCGGCGTGACCTGGCGGTCTTGCAGCACGCGCAACAAGTGCGCCTGCAAGGCCAGCGGCATGTCGCCGATCTCGTCGAGGAACAGGGTGCCGCCGTTGGCCTGCACGATCTTGCCCACCGCCCCCTTGCGCCGCGCGCCAGTGAAGGCGCCGTCTTCATAGCCGAACAGCTCGGCTTCGATCAGCGTTTCGGGAATCGACGCGCAGTTCACCGCCACGAAGGGCTGGCGCGCGCGCTGCGAATCGTGGTGGATGGCGCGCGCCAGCAGTTCCTTGCCGGTGCCGGTGTCGCCCAGCACCAGCACCGGGATGTCGCGGTTGAGCACGCGGCGGATCTTGTCCACCACGCTGGCCATTTGCGCGTCACCGGTGTGCAGCGTGGCCAGGCCGGCGCTTGGGCTGCTCACGGCTGGGGTCACGCTGTGGTGCTGCTCACGCGGCGCCGGCGCCGACTCCGAATTGGCCGCCGTGGCGGCTTCGCCGGAACGCCCCATGCCGCGCCACACCGGCCAGTTGAAGCGCGCCTGCACATGACATGGCCGGCCATCGGGCAGCGTCACGGCCAGTGGCGTTGAAAGCGGCGAGCTGAAGCGGTCGACCAGCATGCCCACCGAGGTGCCGAACAGCGAGGCCACGCTGTTCATGCGCAGCGCCGCGCCGCTCAAGCCCAACTGTTCGAGTGCGCCGCGGTTGGCGCCCATCAGCTTGCCTTCAGGGCTGACGGCGATGATGCCTTCCATCAGCGTGCCCAGAAATTCAGCCCGCGCATGGAAGTGCAGCCGCATGACGTTGCGGTAGTCGTCGCTGAGCCAGTGGTTTTCGATCATGCGCGCCGACATCTTCACCAGCGCCATCGTGTGCTGGTGGTAGCTGCGGTGGTCGCCCGAGACATCGAGCACGCCCAGCACGTTGCCGCGCGGGTCAAGAATCGGCGCGGCCGAGCAGGTGAGAAAGTGGTTGGCGTGCAGAAAGTGTTCGTCGGCATGCACCAGCGTGGGCACTTCGGCCACCAGCGCGGTGCCCACGGCGTTGGTGCCTTTGGCCTGCTCCGACCAGTTGGCGCCCGGCGCCAGCGCCACCTTGGCGGCGCGGCCCAGGAAATCATCATCACCGATGGAATGCAGGATGGTGCCGGTCACGTCGGTCAACACCACCATGCTTTGCGAGGCCACGATCTGCTCGTAAAGCATCTCCATCACCGGCGCCGCGTGTTCGTGCAGCCGCTGGTTGCGCTCGCGCGAAAGGTTCAGGTCGGCGCGCGCCACCGGGGAAAAGTCGGGCCGCTCGATGCGCGACAAACCGAAGGTGGCGCAGCGTTCATGCGAGTGCTCAATGGATTCAACATGCGCTTCGCTGAGCGGCAGCGATGCGGCGATGGGCCGCGCCAGTTGTTGCGCATGGCGCCGGGCGCGTGGCGTCCAAACATGGGGTTGCGGGGTGTGGGCCATGCGGGTCTCCAGGTTCGCGCGGCGGCGGTGTTGGCCTGCCGTTGCGCTGCGGGGCGGGATTGTGGGCCAAGCCTGGATGCTGGCGGCTGCCGCGCCGCGCCTGTCGCGCGTTGGCACACCGCTAGGGTTTTGCCTAAGTAGCCCGATGGGCAAGTGCTTCGCAACATACGGCTTCATGTGCTCACATCAAACGCGCGCTGCTGCGCCGCGCGGGCACCTGCCCCACAACCCTCAGAGGACACCATGCAAAAGACCTTGCACCTCAACGCCGAAAAGTGCACCGGCTGCCTGCAGTGCGAAATGGCATGCAGCTACGAAAACTACGGCACCTATGCGCCGGCCAAGAGCCGCATCAAGGTGTTCGACTTTCATCACACCGGCCGCAAGGTGCCCTACACCTGCACCCAGTGCGATGAAGCCTGGTGTTTGCATGCCTGCCCCGTCGAAGCCATCACCGTGGACAAAGCCACCGGCGCCAAGGTGGTGAATGACGCCACCTGCGTGGGCTGCAAGGTCTGCACCGTGGCTTGTCCGTTCGGCACCATCAACTATGTGCAAGAAACCGGCAAGGTGCAAAAGTGCGACCTGTGCGGCGGCAACCCGGCCTGCGTGGAGGCCTGCCCCACCGGCGCCATCACGTATGTGGATGCCAACTGGACCGGCCTGAACAAGATGGCGGCCTGGGCCGACAAACTCGGCAATCAGCCTTCTGCTTAAGGAGACCACCAAATGTCATGGGCTGGAAAAATCCTCCGCGTCAACCTGACGGCTGGCACCGTCAAGTCTGAACCCCTCAACATGGAACTGGCGCGCGCCTACATCGGTTCGCGCGGCCTGGCCACCAAATACCTGGTGGATGAAATCGACGCCAAGGTCGACCCACTCTCGGCGGCCAACAAAATCATCTGGGCCACCGGCCCGCTCACCGGCACCATGGCCTCCACCGGTGGGCGCTACACGGTGGTGACCAAGAGCCCGCTTACCGGTGCGATTGCGTGCTCCAACTCCGGCGGCTACTGGGGTGCCGAGTTGAAGATGGCCGGCTGGGACATGGTCATCTTCGAAGGCGCGTCGGCCAAGCCGGTGTACCTGTTCATCGAAGACGGCAAGGCCGAACTGCGCGACGCTGCGCACCTGTGGGGCCAGACCGTCTTCCACACCGAAGAGACGATCAAGAAGCAGCATCAAGACCCGCTGATCCGCGTCTCCAGCATCGGCAAGGCGGGCGAGAACGGCGTGCTCTTTGCCGCCGTGGTGAACGACCTGCACCGCGCCGCCGGGCGCTCGGGCGTGGGCGCCGTGATGGGCAGCAAGAACCTGAAGGCGATTGCCGTGCGCGGCACCATTGGCGTGGGCAACATTGCCAACCCCAAAGAGTTCATGCGCGTCACGTTCGAGAAGAAAAAGATCCTGGCCGACAACGCCGTCACCGGCCAGGGCCTGCCCACCTATGGCACGCAGGTGTTGATGAACGTCATCAACGAAATCGGCGCGCTGCCCACGCGCAACCACCGCGACAGCCAGTTCGAAGGCGCGAAAGACATTTCCGCCGAAGCCATGGCCACGCCGCGCAAGACCGATGGCAAGAAGCCGCTGGTCACCAACCAGGCTTGCTTCGGCTGCACCATCGCCTGCGGGCGCATCCAGAAGATCGACCAGGGGCACTTCTCGGTCGTTAACAAGCCGCAATACTGGGGTGCCTCGGGCGGCCTCGAATACGAAGCGGCCTGGGCGCTGGGCGCGGCCAATGGCGTGAACGACCTTGACGCGCTGCAATACGCCAACGTGCTGTGCAATGAACACGGCATGGACCCCATCTCCTTCGGCGCCACCATCGGCGCGGTGATGGAGCTGTATGAAATGGGCGTGATCAGCAAAGAGGTGCTGGGTCTGGAGGCGCCTTTCGGTTCGGCCAAGGCCTTGTGCGAACTGGCGGAAATGACGGCCACCGGCGTGGGCTTCGGCAAGGAAATTGGCCAGGGCAGCAAACGCCTGTGCACCAAGTACGGCCACCCCGAGCTGAGCATGAGCGTCAAGGGCCAGGAGTTC
>JAYUPO010000310.1:0-9392 GCA_043760085.1 Burkholderiales bacterium | reverse complement strand
AACATATGCTGGTAGGAGGCCACCTGGGTGATCGGCGTGAAATCCTTGATCGGATCGTACGGCAGCTTCGAGTAGAGGATACCGTTGATCACGTGGCTCGAAGCGTTGAGCAGCACCACGTAACCGTCGGGTGCAGCGCGCGCCACCTCGGCCGTGCCCAGGTTGCCGCCGGCGCCGGGCTTGTTGTCGATGACGATGGTTTGCTTCAGGCTGGCCTGCATCTTTTCGGCCGCCACGCGAATGACGATGTCGCTGGGCCCGCCGGGCGGGAACGGCAGCACGATGCGGATGGGCTTGTCGGGCCATGTGGGCTGGGCCAAGGCGGGCAAAGTGGCCACCAAGGCAAGCAGGAAGGTCAAACATCGCCGCAACATTCATTTCTCCTGTGGGGGTGGCCAGCCGCACGCCAGCCCGGCTTCGCCAGGGCATTCTGCACGGCCGATGAACCGTACAGTTGCGCCCACGTCACCTCGTCTGCAAATCACCCATGAAAACCTACGCAATTGCCACCATCCCAGGCGACGGCATCGGCAAGGAAGTGATTCCTGCCGGCCAGCAGGTGCTGCAAGCGCTGGCGCAGGCGAGCCAGGGCTTTCGCTTTGAGTTCGAGAACTTCGAGTGGGGCGGCGACCACTACCGCCAGCACGGCGTGATGATGCCCGCCGATGGGCTGGATGCGCTGCGCCAAAAAGACGCCATCCTGTTCGGCAGCGCCGGCGACCCGCACATCCCCGACCACATCACCCTGTGGGGCCTGCGCCTGAAGATCTGCCAGGGCTTCGACCAATACGCCAACGTGCGGCCCACGCGCATCCTGCCCGGCATTGATGGGCCGCTGAAGCGCTGCGGCCCGAACGATTTGAACTGGGTCATCGTGCGCGAAAACTCCGAAGGCGAATACGCCGGCGT
Source organism: Burkholderiales bacterium (assembly GCA_043760085.1). Lineage (GTDB taxonomy): Bacteria > Pseudomonadota > Gammaproteobacteria > Burkholderiales > Burkholderiaceae_C > Rubrivivax. The sequence continues at coordinate 8,483 of JAYUPO010000310.1, read as the reverse complement.
GGGCGGGCGCGTGCACCAGGGCCACCCGATCGAAGCCGCCACCGATGTCTCGATCATGACCCGCGCCGGTGTCGAACGCATCATGCGGTTTGCCTTCAAGCTGGCGCAAACGCGCCCGCGCAAGCTGCTCACCGTCATCACCAAGAGCAACGCGCAGCGCCATGCCATGGTGATGTGGGACGAGATCGCGCTGCAGGTGAGCAAGGAGTTTCCTGATGTGCGCTGGGACAAGGAACTGGTCGACGCCGCCACCGCGCGCATGGTCAACCGCCCGGCCTCGCTCGATACGCTGGTGGCCACCAACTTGCATGCCGACATCTTGAGCGACCTGGCCGCCGCACTGGCGGGCAGCCTGGGGATTGCCCCCACCGGCAACATCGACCCCGAGCGCCGCTACCCCAGCATGTTCGAGCCCATTCACGGCTCGGCCTTCGACATCATGGGCCAAGGCCTGGCCAACCCCGTGGGCACGTTCTGGAGCGCGGTGATGATGCTGGAACATTTGGGCGAAGACTTCGCCGCACAACGTTTGATGCAAGCCATTGAGCAATGCACGGCCAACCCCAGGCTGCATACGTGCGACCTGGGCGGCATGGCGACAACGATTGAAGTGACTCAGGCTGTGTGTGCATTGCTCACGGTTGAGTGATTCAGTCAACGCCGCCAAGCCGCCGGCCTACCGCCCCAACTCCTTGGCGCTGACACCGCCTATGCCCCAGTTCTCTTTGGGCATTTCGTGGATCCACACGCGCACGGTCTCCTTCGGTGCGCCCACGGCGTCCATCAAGGCTTGCGTCACCTTTTCCAGCACGGCCTTCTTCTGTTCGGGCGTGCGGCCTTCGAGCATGTAGATCTGGGCAAAGGGCATGTGAGTCTCCTGGAACGTTAAAGAATATTGCGCACCACGCCGCCTTCCACCCGCAGCGCGGCGCCGTGGATGGCGCCTGAAAGCGGGCCGCAGACATGGGCCACCAGCGCTGCCACTTCTTCGGGGGCAATGAAGCGGCGGATGAGCGATGTGGGCCGCGCGTCGCGGAAGAACTGCGCTTGCGCCTCGGCCACGCTGGTGCCGGCGCGCTTGGCGGCGCCTTCAAGGTAGGCCTGCGCGCCTTCTGTCAGCGTGGGCCCAGGCAGCACGGAATTCACCGTCACGCCGCAGGCCACGCAGGTTTCGGCCAGGCCGCGCGCCAAGGCAATTTGCGCGGCCTTGGTGACGCCGTAGTGCAGCATGTCGCCCGGCGGGTTGACGCCCGATTCGCTGGAGATAAACACCACCCTGCCCCAGCCACGGGCTTTCATGGCCGGCAGCAAGGCGCGTGTGAGGCGCACGCCACTCATCACATTGGCATTGAACAGACGCAACCAGTCGTCATCGCTCTGTTCGGCAAAGGCGCGCTGTTCGTAGATGCCCAGGTTGTTGATCAGGATGTCGATCTCGCCTGCCGCACGCACCACGGCATCGGCACCCGCTGCCGTGGCCAGGTCGGCTGCCACGCCCTGCAAGGCGGCACCCGGCACGGCTTGCTGCAAGCTGCGCACCGCCTGCTCAGTGCGGCTCGTATCGCGGCCGTTCAGCACCACTGCAGCGCCTTGCTCGGCCAGCGCCTGCGCAATGGCATAACCAATGCCCGCAGTGGAACCGCTGACCAGTGCTCGCCGGCCGGCTAAAGCTTGGTGGTTGAGCGTGGTCACCAGGAAACCTTCGTGCTGCGCACTGCGGTGCGAGCACCTTCGGGCGGCCGGGCGGTGCTCATCGCCAGCAATCAAACAAAGCGCATCGACACATTGCCCAGGTCTTGAAAGCGCACGTTGATGTGGTCGCCCTTGGCCACGGCAATGGCCTCGGTCACGCCGCCGGTCATGATGAAACTGCCCGCCGGAATGTGCTGGCCGCGCGTGCCCAGGTGGTTGGCCAGCATGGCCACCGCGGCGGCCGGGTGGCCCACCACCGCGGCGCCGGCGGCCATGGCCACGATCTGGCCGTTCTTTTCCAGGCACACGCCCAGGGTGCGCAGGTCAAGGTCAGCCAAGTCGCGCGAACGCCCGCCGACCACAAAGCCCGCGGCCGAGGTGTTGTCGGCCACCACACTCTTCAAATCGAACTTGAAGTCGCGGAAGCGGCTGTCGATGATCTCCACGGCCGGCAGCACGAAATCGATCGCCGCCAGCACATTGCCCAGGTGGCAGCCAGGGCCATACAGCGGCGCCTTGGTGACGACGCAAATTTCAGCCTCCACCTTGGGGTGGATGAAGTCGGCCATGCGGATTTCACTGCCTTCAGGCCGGGCCATGCTGGCGCTCATGAAGCCGAAGCACGGCACATCCACGCCCATTTGCTTCATCTTGGCAAACGAGGTGAGGCCGGCTTTCAGGCCCGCGCATCTGTCGCCGGCCGCTTCCTTGCGGGCACGGATAGCGTCTTGAATGTCGTAGGCGTCGGCCCAATCCATGTCAGGGTGGGCGTCGGTGATCTTCACCACGTCGCGCACTTGCAGTTGTGCGCTTTCCAGGTGTGCGGCCAATTCGGCGATGGTGGCTTTGCTGAGTGCCATGGTAGGTGATGTCTTTCGTTAGATGAAGCGCACCGAGGTGCTGCCCAGCCCGCCCACGGCGCAGTGGAAATGATCGCCGGCCTTCAAGGGCACCAGGGGTGATTGCGAGCCCGAAAGAATCACCTCGCCAGCCTTCAGGCCGATGCCCAGCGCGCCCAGGGTGTTGGCCAGCCACACCACGGCGTTGATCGGCGAGCCCAAGGCAGCCGCGCCGCAGGTGGTGCTGATGATTTCGCCGTTCTTTTCCAGCACCATGCCGGCTAACGACAGATCGAGCTGGCGCGGGCTCTTGCGCGTGCCGCCCAGGCTGAACACCCCGCAACTGGCGTTGTCGGCGATGGTGTCCTGGATCTTGATCTTCCAGTCGCGGATGCGCGAATCGACGATTTCGAAGCAGGGCATCACGCATTCGGTGGCGCGCAGCACATCGGCCGCGGTCACACCTGGGCCGGTGAGGTCGCGCGCCAGCATGAAGGCCACCTCAGCCTCGGCGCGCGGGGCGATGAACTGGCTGGCGTTGATGGGCTCGCCTTCGTTGTAGGCCATGCTGGAAAGCAGTTGCCCGAAGTCGGGCCGGTTCACGCCCAGCATGTCCATCACCACCTTGCTGGTGACGCCGATCTTGCGGCCGACCAATCTTTCGCCGGCATCCAATCGGTGCTGCACCATGCGCAGTTGAATCTGATAGGCGTCTTCCACCGTGATGCCAGGTTCGCGGTTGGTCAGCGGGTCGAGCGCCTCGCGCCGAACCAAGGCGCGGTGCAGCTCGTCGCCGTGGCGTTGAATCGTGGTCTTGTCCATGGGCTGGATGATAAAGGGAGTGAGTGGAATGAACCGTTAGGCAACGTCAGCCTCGGCCAGGAAGTCAGCCACCAGGCGGTTGAAGCGCGCGGCGTGTTCGATCTGCGTCCAGTGGCCGCACTGGCCGAACACATGCAACTGCGCACGAGGGATCAGCGTGGCCAGGGTGAGCGAGGTTTGCAGGGGAATGACCTGGTCTTCGCGGCCGTGGATCACCAGGGTTTGATGCGGCAAGGCACGAATGTTGGCTTCAGCGCTGGCCATGGCATCGACCCAACGCTGGCGCGGCGCCGGGAACATGGCGGCGAACGATTCCTGAAAGCCCGGCCGAATGCTGGCCTGGTAGCGCAGTTGCGCCAGCTCATCGGTGACCAGGCTGCGGTCGAACGCAAACCAGTCCATCAGGCGGCGCATGGACTCGAAGCTCGGTTGATAGCCCCACACCGCATCCAGCCCTTCGGTGATGGCAAAGGGCACGCCCACCGATCCCATCAGCACCAGGCGGCGCACGCGCTGCGGTGCTTGGATGGCCAAAGCCAGTGCCAGGCCGCCGCCGAAGGAATTGCCCACCACGTCGGCCTGCTGCACGCCCAGCGCGTCCAACACATCCAGCGCCTGCTGCACCCAGGTGGCCATGGTGTAGGCCACGCCTGCGGGCCTGTCAGTGAAGCCGAAGCCCACCATGTCGGGCGCGATCACGCGGCGCGCGGCGGCCAGCGCCGGCATGGCCAAACGCCAGTTTGCATAGGCGCTCACGCCGGGGCCCGAGCCGTGGATCATGAGCAGCGGCGCGCCCTGCCCCAGATCGTGCAGATTCGTTTCGAAGGAGCCCGTGCGGATGCGCTGGCCGATCTCGGGGTTGGCCGCCGCAGTCATAAACCAGCCTCCGCGCTTCGCGCTGCGGTGCGAGCGCCCTTCGGGGCGGCCGTGCGGGCGCTCACAGCTTCACCATCACGTTGCGCAGCTCGGTATAGAACTCCAGCGAATGCACGCCGCCTTCGCGGCCAATGCCCGAGGCCTTGGCGCCACCGAAGGCGGTGCGCAGGTCGCGCAGGAACCAACTGTTGATCCAGCACAGGCCCACTTCGATGGCCGCGGCCATGCGGTGCGCGGTGCCCAGGTTCTGCGTCCACACCGTGGTGCACAGACCGTACTCGGTGTTGTTGGCCAGATTGATGGCTTCTTCTTCGGTGTCGAACGGCGCAATGTGGCAACACGGGCCGAAAATTTCCTCGCGAATGACACGCGCACTCTCGGGCAGGCCCGTCCAGATGGTGGGCTGCACCCAATGGCCTTCGCTCAATTCGGCGGGCATGGCCGGTGCGCCGCCACCGGTGGCCACCGTGGCACCTTCGCTGCGCGCCAGCTCGTAATAGGCCATCACCTTTTGCTTGTGCTCGGCGCTGATGAGCGGGCCCAGGCCCACGCCGGGCATGTCAGGCGGGCCGATCTTCAAGGCCTGCGCCTTCAGCTTCAGCGCGGCCACGAACTGGTTGAAGATGGGCCGCTGCACGTACACGCGTTCGGTACCCAGGCAGACCTGGCCGCAATTCTCGAAACTGCTGCGCGCAATGCCGGCCACGGCTTCTTCAAAGTCAGCATCGGCGAACACGATGCCGGCGTTCTTGCCGCCCAGCTCGAAGCTCACCGGCCGCACGCCCTTGGCGGCCGCGGCCATGATCGCTTCGCCGGTGCGCGTTTCGCCCGTGAAGGTGATGCCGTTCACACCGGGGTGGCGAGTCAGGAACTCGCCGGCTGAATCGGGGCCGAAGCCATGCAGCACGTTGTACACGCCCTTGGGCACGCCCACCTTGCTCATCACCTCGCCCAGCAGCGTGGCGGTGGCAGGGGTTTCTTCAGAAGGCTTGACGATGACCGTGTTGCCGCAGGCCAGCGCCGGGCCCACCTTCCAGGTCATCAGCAACAACGGCAGGTTCCAGGGGCAAATCACTGCTACCACGCCCAGCGGCGTGCGCAACCCGTAGCTGACGGCCTTGCCGCCATCGGGCGTGGTCATCTCGAAGCTTTCGCTGGGCACGTTCTTCACGATGTCGGCAAACACCTTGAAGTTGGCCGCGCCGCGTGGAATGTCGATGTGCGAGGCTAACGAGTGAGGTTTGCCGGTGTCGGCCAGCTCGGCCTGCAAGAAATCATCGAAGCGACGGTCGATTTCATTGGCCACGGCATACAGCAGCTCCACGCGCTTGACCACGCTCATGCGACCCCAGTCGCCATGCAGCGCTGCGCGCGCCGCGGCCACGGCGGCATTGACTTCAGCGCGGCCGGCTTCGTGCACGGCGCCGATGATCTGGTTGTCGATGGGGCGGCGTTTGTCGAACGTCTTGCCCGTGGCGACAAACTCGCCGTTGATGTAGTTGAGGAACTGCTTCATGTCCGTTTCAGCTCAATGTTTAGGTCAGGCCCAGGGCCGAAATGGCCGCTGCCGCACAGGCTTCGTCTTGCTCGGCCGAACCGCCGGAAACGCCAATACCGCCGATCAGCTCGCTGTCTTCGCGCAGGGGCAAACCGCCGCCGATCATCACCAGCCGTGCACGCTGGTTCAGTGCGTGGTGCAGCATCTTGTCGCTGTCAACAATGGCCGCCCACTGCGAGGACGGGAAGCCAAAGCTGGCCGCGGTGTAAGCCTTGTCAATCGCAATGTCGATGGAATGGATGAAGGCGCCGGGCATGCGCAGGAACGCCGCCAGGTTGCCGCCCGCATCGACCACCGCCGCATTGATGCGAATGCCCAAACGTTCGGCATGCGCCACCGCAGCCGCCACCGCGGCGTGGGCCGCGGTGGCGCTGATGCTGCGCATGGGCACGCTATGAGAAGTTAATTCGCTCATGGCGCTGCTCCTCACACGGTCATGTATAGACTTCTGTGAAGGGGGCGTGCGCCTCACCCGTGTGATAGAAGATGCCGGTCCACAACTGGTCTTCGGTCCAGGTGGTCACGGGTCGGTCGCGCTGCGCCAGGTAGCCCATGCCGGCGAAGGTTTCGTTGCGGTTGCCGCTGGGGTCGAAGAAGTAGATGGTTTCGCCGCGGGTGATGCCGTGCCGCGTGGGCGCCACGTCGATCTTGACCTTCCTCTTGCCCATGATGTCAGCCGCCTTGAGCACGTCGTGCCACGAGTCGAGGTAGAACGACACATGGTGCAGGCCAGGGCGCGGCCCGCCCACGAAGGCGATGTCGTGCGCCTTGTTGCTGATGGTCAGGAAGCTGGCCAGTTGCATCACGCCGCCGGGGCCGACCATGATGCGTTCGGTCTCGTAGAAGTTCAGCGCTTCGATGAAGAACTTGCGGTTGTCGGCCACATGGTTCACCCCGGTCTCGGGGTTGAACTCGCACATCAACAGCACATGGTCGAGCCAATGCGCGCCGGTGCCATGCACACTGTCTGGCCAAGGCTCGGGGTTGGTGCTGCCGACATCGGTGCCCACGTATTCCTTCAGGGCAAACAGGCGCATGTCGTGGCCGCTGGGCAGCTTGAATTGCAACATGCGGCCGGTGGCCGGCAGCGTGCCTTCGGGCAGCAGGGTGGTCTTGGTGCCAAAGGCCTCGATGGTCTTCTTCAGGTCATCGAGGTCACTGTCTTTTTCGACCTTGTAGGCCACGTGGTTCATGCCCGCCTGGTCGCTGGGCGAGAGGATCACGGAATAGCGGTCCCATTCGTCCCAGCACTTCAGGTAGACGTTGCCGGCCTTGTCTTCCATGGTCACATTCATGCCGATCACATCGCGGTAGTGTTTAACCGCGGCCTGCATGTCCATCACCTTGATGTTGACATGCCCAATACGCATCACGCCCATCACAGTCTCCTTAAGGAACAGCGGGGTTCGCCGGAATGGCCGCCCCAGTTGAAAACATCCTGGCCATCTTGCCCGCCACTTCGAGCCGCACGTTTTCAGTGGGCGCCACCCGGCAGGCCAGGGTGTATCCGGTTTGTTCGTCTTCCACGCTCACATGCGCGCGGCTGATGGGCCCGAGCTGTTGCGTCTTGCCTTCCAGCACGCGAATCTTGCACACGCCACAGCCACCGTTCACGCAGCCCACGGGAATGCCCTTGCGGCCCAGGCGCAGCATGCCCTTGAGCACGGCTTCACCAATGGCGCACGCAAAAACCTCGCCGGTCTGTGCGATGGTCACGTTCACCTTGGGGCGGAAGTCGTACATGGTTCTTCCTTGCCTCACACGCGCTTGAAAAACGCGCTGCGCGGCTTGCTCGCATCGGCCGCGGTGATGAATTTCTCAGCGTAGATGTCGCGCTCGTACAGGCGGCCTTGCATCAGCGTGGCCAGGCAAGCTTCGATCATGACCGGTGGGCCGCACAGGTAGGCCTTGCGGCCGGAGAAGTCGCCCTTGAAATGCTCACGCGCGGCGTCGTGCACAAAGCCTTTGGCACCACTGAAGCCGCCGGCATCTTCAGACAAGGCAGGCACGTAGCTGAAGTTGGCGTGCTGCGCGGCCAAGGCGCTGAACTCGGCGTCGTAATACAACTCGGCCAGGTTGCGCTGGCCATAGACCAGGGTGATGGGCTCGTTCCAACCGCGGCCGAGCAAATCAAGAATCATCGAACGCGGGCTCGACAGGCCCGATCCGCCGGCCATGAACAGCAAGGGCTCGCGCTGTGACTCGCGCACGAAGAAGCGGCCATAGGGGCCGGTGATGGGCAGCGTGTCGCCCACCTTCAACTGGTTGTGCAGGTAAGCCGTGCCGGCGCCGCCTGGCACAAGCCGAACGTTGATTTCGATTTCGCCGCGGGCGTGCACATCGGCCGGCGCATTGGCCACCGAGAACGGCCGGTCGCCGTCCACCCCCGGCAGGCGCAATTGCACGTACTGGCCGGCCTGGAAATCAAGCTCACCATCGAGCTTCAGGAAGATGGCCTTGATGGTGGGCGTGAGGCTTTCAATGCGGCTGACTGTGGCCTGGAAATCGCGCACGGCGATGATGCGGGCGTCAGGCTCGTCGTCGATGTCGGCTTCGATGGTGGCGTCAGACAGCAGCGTGGTGCAGCAGGCCAGCGCCATGCCTTCATCGCGCTCGAAGTCCATCAGCGCGAAGGGGTTCGACACGCCGTGTTCCACCTCGCCGCCTGTCACCTGCACCTTGCAGGTGCCGCACAG
>JAYUPO010000309.1:0-9400 GCA_043760085.1 Burkholderiales bacterium | reverse complement strand
CAACAAACGCGCTTCGAAGCGGGTCTGGAATTCCTTCAACGCGGCCATGGCGCGGCGCTGCGCATCGGGCTGCTGCGCGGCCAGCCAGGGGTAGACCTGGTCCACGCCCATCTGTTGCAGAACAGTTTCCTTGATGTCCAGGCTGTTCAGAATTTCCACCTCGGCGCGCAGCGTTTCCTTGCTGTCGTAGGCCATGGGCGTGGCGCCGGCATCACTGCCCTCGGGCTTATAGACGTATTCACGGCCCAGGCGCACCAGCAGCGAGGCATCGGCCACATAGCGTGGCGCCGGTACGAACGAGACGATCACGGTGATGACAAAAGGCAGCAGGAACGCCAACGCGATGCGGGCGCGGTCGTGGAAGCAGATGGTGAGGAACTCACGCAGCGTGGCGCCACGCGGCGCCGCCTGCTGCTGCGCCAGCCAGGGGTCGGCCAGGCCCAGGTCAATGTTCATCGCACCACCTCGCCGCGATTCACGCTGTAACTGAAGCCCACGTGAATGGGCAGGTTGCGGCGCAGGTACTGGTCGATCCACTGGTTGATGTTGGCGATGCCGGTCTTGGGCACCATCACCACGTCATAGGGCTGCAACAGCACATCGGCCGTCTTGGTGTCACCGGCCATCGCGGCTTTCAAGTCCACCGCAATCACCTGGCGTTCACCACCGGCGCCGCGGCGCAGCACCAGCACTTCGCCGGCGCGCGCGGTGTCGCGCAGGCCTTCGGCCACCATCACCGCTTGCAGCACGGTGAGCGGGCCCAGCAGCGGCTGCATGCCGGCACGCACCACCTCGCCACCGACAAAGACGCGCTGCGAGCCCATGCCGTGCACGTTGATCGTGACTTCCGGGCGCTTCACCTGCGGCGCCAGGCCCTTCATCACCAGCGCCGACAGTTCGGCCACGCTCAAGCCTTCGACGTTGATTTCACCCAGCAGTGGCAGGGCCACGCGCCCATCGGAGCGCACGGTGGCCTGGGTGTTGAGCTCGGGCGTGTGGAAGAAGCGAAAACTCAGCTCGTCGCCGCGCGCAATGCGATACGCCGCGGCATCGGCGGCTTGCACCGGCCGGCCCCACAAGGCAGCGGCGAAGAAGGCCGCGCAAGCCAGTAGATGAACGATCCAGGTGAGGTTTTTCTTCATGGTGGATGCGGGCGGAAATCTCAGTCGGCGCGCCCGCAGTCGGCCGCACCCGGGCGCCTGCGATGAATGCGGGAAGCCTGTGCAGGGATGTCGGCATGGCGCCGCCGCCAGCCGCGGAAATGCCTGCCAAGAATTCCCGGCTTCGGCCGCAGCCGCGCCAGAAACGGCGTTCAGCGCGGCAAGGGCTCGAAGATCGTCACGGCCGCGCTGCGCCCGCGCACGGTGATGCGCGCCAGCTCGCGGCAGGGCCAGCCCGGCAACAGGGCGCGGGTGGCCTCGCCGATGATGATGAGAGCGCCTTGCTCGGCGCACAGCGTCTGGAAGCGCGCGCCGACGTTCACCGCATCACCCAGCACGGTGTAGGCGCGGCGCTGGTGCGAGCCCAGGTCGCCCACCACCATGGTGCCGCTGTTGATGCCCATGCCCACCTGCAGCGCCGGCCAGCCGCGCGCGGCGAAGCGCGCATTCAGCGCCGGCAAGGCCGCCTGCATGGCCAGCGCGGCGGCCACCGCGTGCTCGGCATGCTGCGCGTCGTGCACCGGTGCGCCCCAGAACGCCACCAGCGCGTCACCCACGTACTTGTCCAGCGTGCCGCGGTGCTGGCGCACGATGCTGGTCATGGCGGTGAAGAATTCATTCATCAACGCCGCCAGCTCGGTGGGCGCCATGGTTTCGCTGATGGCGGTGAAGCCGCGCACGTCGGCGAACAGCACGCTGAGCACCTCGGCACGGCCCTGCATGTCGTAGTGCGCCGGGTTGCGGCTCATCAGGTCGACCAGCTCGGGCGGCACGTAGCGGCCGAACAGGGCTTCAAGGCGGCGGCGCGAGCGCAGTTCAACAAACTGGCCGAAGAACATGTACACGCCGAACAGCAGCACCACCGCACTTAAGCCGGTGGCCAGGGGCAGGGCCAGGTGCCAGGCCTGCCAGGCGTGCACGCCCAGCGTCAGCACCCCTGCCAACAGCACCAACGTCAGCAAGCTGGCCACCAGGTTGCGGCAGCGTGGCAGCACGAAGATCATCACCACACCGATGCCCAGCACCAGCAGGGTCTCGATGGCGCGCACATCGGCGCTGGTGTGGCGCAGGCCGCCGTCGAGCAGGCCCGACAGCAAGTTGGCATGCCCTTCCACGCCCGGGTAGGCCTCGCCCACCGGCGTGCTGCGCAAATCGAGCAGGCCCGGCGCCGTGGTGCCCAGCAGCGCGATCTTGCCGCGCAGGCTGCCGGCGGGCAGGCGGGCGGCCAGCACGTCGGCCGCCGAGACATAGGCGTACTGGCCCTGCGGGCCGCGAAAGGGCAACAGCGCCAGGCCATTGGCATCGACCGCGGCCTGAAGCTTGCCCCGCGGCCCGGCCAGCGCCACGCCACTGAGCCAACCGTCCAGGCCGGTGTGCACCTGCAGCGCCGGCGCGCCCAGCCAGGCGCGTGCCAGGGCCAGGGCGAAAGCGCCGTGCACCTCGTCGCCCACGCGGGCCAGCAGTGGTGTGCGGCGGGTCACGCCGTCGGGGTCGACCAGTGCATTGAGCGAGCCGGCGCCGTGCGTGGCCGCCGCTTGCAGCAACGCCAGGTTGGCGCCGAAACCATTCCAGTGCGTCAGCGCGCCGGCGCTCACCCCCATCGCCGTGGCAGAGGTCAAGGGCGGCGGCAACACACCGTTGCGCGCCGCGCCGGGGCTGCGCGAAAGGTGAAAGCCCAACACCACCGGGTGGCGCGCCAGCGTGTCGGCCAGGCGCTGGTCATGGTCGAGCCGCGGGCGCAGCGCCTGCAGCGCCGGGCCCACGGTGGCGTCGTCGCGCAGCGCGCCGCGCGCCAGGTGTTCGATCAGCGGCAGGCCGGTGGTCTGGTCGGGCTCGGCCAGGATCATGTCCAGGCCCAGCAGGCTCACGCCTTGCTCGTCGAACAGCCGGTGCACCAGGTCGGCCAGGCGGTCGCGCCCCCAGGGCCAGCGCCCCACCTCGGCCAACGCGCGCTCGTCGATGTCGATGATGACGATGCGCGGGTCGGGCTCGTTGGCGGCAAACAGGCGCACCCGGGCGTCGTAGAGCCAGCCTTCGAGCCGCACCAGCGCCGGCTGCGGCCAGGCGCCGATGGTGTGTGCCAACAACATGGCCGTGATGGCCAGGCCGGCCAGCGGCCGCACCAGCCGCGGGTTGGCCCAGCGGCGAAAGAAAAGGCGCGCGCTATCGAACCTTGACTTCCACACGGCGGTTCAGCGGCTCGGCCACTTCGTCTGCCGTGGGCACCAGCGGTGAGCGCTCGCCGCGGCCCACCACCGTGATGCTCTGCGCGTTGACGCCGGCGGCCACCAGCCGCGTGCGAATCAGTTCGGCGCGCGCCAGCGACAGCCTGTCGTTGGCTTCGAGCGCGCCAACGCGGTCGGTGTGGCCGATGACGATCACCTCCGGCGCCGGGCGCGTGGCCAGCGCGGCGAGCATGCGCGTCAACTCGGCCTGCGAGGCCGGCGTGATTTCGTTGCTGCCGGTGCTGAAGTACACCTGGTACGACACGGCCCGCGGCGGCACGGCCTGCAACAACTGGCCATAGCGCTGGTTGACTTCTTCGGCCGTGGTGCTGCCGGCCTGCGCCGCGCCACCGGCCACTTGGGCCGTGGCATAGGGTTTGTCGAGCACCAACTCGGTCTGCCCGGTCTTCACGCTCAAGGCGCTGGGCGTGCCGTCGGGCTGGGGCAGCAGAACAATGCGGTCACTCACGCGCGGTGGTGGGGGTGGTGGTGGGGGCGGCGGCGGGCTGGCGCAGGCGGCCAGGCCCGCGGCGGCCAGCACGACCCAGGCACGGGCCTTCACGCGCCCTCGCCTTCAGTCTGCACGATGAACTCGGTGCCACGCACGCCGAGCACGACGCTGGGCGTTTGGATGCTCATGTTCTGCGGCGAAATCTTGCCGATCAGACCCGTCACCACATGCAGCGAGCCGCGCAGCAAGCGCGCCAGCAGGTTGCCTTCTTGTGTGGTGGGGTTGAACTGGAAGGCGCTGATCACCAGCTCGGTGTTCGGCCCGGTGCTGAGCAAGGTGTCGTCGGCCAGCGCCAGGCCCACTGTGCCGTCAGCCGCGGTGCGGATGCGGTCGCCCACCAGCACAGGCGTGCCCGGCGTGGCGCTGATCGTGGCGCCGGCGCGCACGATGCTCACCGCGCCTTCCACCTTCTTGATGCTGCCGGCAACCGCATCAGCCGCCTGGACGCCAGGCGCAAGCGTGAGAAACGCGACCCAGCACAACGTGCGAACGATCCATGTCATGACCTGCACCTCCAAGTTTCTTCTCAGCCAAGCCTGGCGATCTTAGTACCCCGTTTCATAAATACGCGCTGTATCGCGCGTTGCGACCATGATGGCCGCTACAGCACCCAGTCATCGGGCACCGGCACCGCCATGCCCAGCAGCACCTGGGCATAGCACTTGGCCAGGTTGTCGGTGCGCAGCGACGCCATGCCGCCGCCGCCCAGCGCGTCGTGCAGCAGGAAGTTCAGGCTTGCCGTGCCGGGCAGGTCATAACGTTCCACTTGACTTGGTCTGGTTTTGTCAAAGTTGTGGGCAAAGCACTGCGCCACGCGCTGCGGCGTGAGCCAGGCGCTCAGCCAGGCCAGGTGCTCGGGCCGGCGCACCAGGATGCCGATATTGGCTTTGTCGCCCTTGTCGCCCGAGCGGCCGTGCGCCAGCTTGATCAGCTTCACGCGGCGCAGCCTGGCCACCTCACCCACATCGCCCAGTGGCGCGCTGGCGTGGCGCAGGGCAGGCGGCAGTTGTGCCGCGTCGAACCCGCCTTGCGTGGCCAGGGGGATGGGCTTGACCACCTCACCCACCGCCACCGACACCGCCAGCTCGGCCTTGGGCACCAGGAACGAGAACAAGCGGATCACGGGCGACGGGTCGGGCCGGCCACCCACCAGCCCGGTGGTGCCGGGCGACATCGAGGTGGCGGCCGGTGCAAATTCGCGGCCAAAGAGTTCAAGCGCGGCGCGCGAGGGCGACTTCACCGCCATCTTCAGCACCACTTCGCGCGGCGCTGCAGCATCGGGGTTGGCCTCACTGCTGACCTCACTGTTGACCTCACTGTTGAAACACGCGCCATACATGTCTTCGGCGCCCAGCACTTCCACGCGTTCTTCGCTGAACGCTGGCAGGCCTTGCTCGGCCAGCATGGCCTTGATGCGCGTGAGCAGTGCCTGGGCGGTGCGCCGGGCCTTGGCCGGTGCCTGCTCGCCGGCGATGGTGAGGAACGCGGTGTTGCGATAACCATCCATGTAAGTCGCGCTGACCTTGAAGGTGGCCGTGGGCGCGCGGCCCGTCGCGCCGCTGACCTGCACCCGGTGTTCGCCCACTTGGGTGAAGCGCGCCGCGGTGAAATCGCACGCCACATCGGGCACGTGGTAGGCGCGCGGGTCGCCAATTTCATAGAGCATCTGCTCGGCCACCGTGGCCGGCGTCACCAACCCGCCGGTGCCGGGCGGCTTGGTGATGATGAAGCTGCCATCGGCCTTGGCTTCGATGATCGGGAAGCCGATGTCGTGCCAATCAGGCACCGTCTCCCAGTCGGTGAACAACCCGCCCGTGCACTGCGCGCCGCACTCCACCAGGTGGCCGGCCAGGGTGCCCTGGGCCAGCTTGTTGTACTCGTCATCGCGCCAGCCGAATTCATGCATCAGCACGCCCAGCGTCACCGCTGAATCCACGCAGCGGCCCGTGATCACCACCTCGGCACCCGCCGCCAGCGCGGCGGCAATCGGCGTTGCGCCCAGGTAGGCGTTGATGCTGGCCGGCCTGGCGGGGAACGGCGCGCCGCTGAACATTTCGGTTAAGCCGCGGTCGCGGAATTCGGCGGCACGCGGCAGCAGGTCGTCGCCCAGCACGACGCCGATCTTCAGTTCAATGCCCAGTTCCACCGCCACCGCGGCCAGCGCGTCGCGGCAGGCCAGCGGGTTCACGCCGCCGGCATTGGCCACCACCCTGATGCCGCGCACTTTGAGTTGCGGCAGCAGGGCTTTCATGGTGATGTGAACGAAATCGCGCGCGTAACCCTGGTTCGCGTCCTTGGCCTTTTGCGCCGCCAGGATCGACATCGTGACTTCGGCCAGATAGTCGAACACGAGGTATTGCACGTTGCCACGCGCCACCAGTTGCGGCGCGGCGCTGGCCGTGTCGCCCCAGAAGCCCGAAGCGCTGCCGATGCGGACGATTTTTTCTGTCATGGTGCTTGAGCCGGAGTGGTGAACGTGAATGCGGTTTGCCCGCATCCAGATCGTGCCACGGCCCACGCACAATGCCAGCCCATGCCGACCCATGCCGATTGACGGCGCCCCGCCCTGCCTGCACTCTCCACCGCCACCGTGCCCCTGCTACCCACCCGCATCAACCCACACAGCGCCAGCTTTCAGGCTCAAGCCGCGGCCATGCAAACCCTGGTGGAACGCATGCGTGAACTCGAGCAACGCAGCGCCGGCGCCAGCGCCAAGGCCAAGCCGCTGTTCGACAAACGCGGCCAGTTGCTGCCGCGCGAACGCCTGGCGCGGCTGCTCGATGCCGGTGCGCCGTGGCTGGAGTTGTCATCACTCGCGGGCTGGATGTGCGACACCAGCGACCCCGACAAGAGCATCCCCGGCGGCGGCATGATCACCGGCATCGGCGAGATTGCCGGCACGCGCTGCATGGTGGTGGTGAGCGATTCGGGCATCGACGCCGGCGCCATCCAGCGCATGGGGCGCGACAAGATGCTGCGCGCGCAGGAACTGGCCTTGCAGAACAAGCTGCCCTTCGTGCAACTGATCGAATCAGCCGGCGCCAACTTGCTGCAATACAAGGTCGAAGGCTTCATCAACGGCGGGCGGCTGTTCTACAACCTGGCGCGTCTGTCCGCCGCCGGCTGCCCGGTGATCGGCGTGGTGCACGGCTCGTCCACCGCGGGCGGCGCCTACATGCCGGGCTTGAGTGACTACGTGATCATGGTGCAGGGCCGCGCGCGCGCTTTCCTGGCAGGGCCGCCGCTGCTCAAAGCCGCTACCGGCGAAGTGGCCACCGAAGAAGAGCTGGGCGGCGGCGACATGCATGCCAGCGTGTCGGGCCTGGGCGACTACCTGGCGCAAGACGACGCCGATGCCGTGCGCCAGGCGCGCGAGTTGCTGCAACGCCTGCAATTCGGTGTGCCCACGTTCATCAACCCCGACCCGGCGCTGGAGCCGGCGTACCTAACGAATGAGTTGAGCGGCATTGCGCCGGTTGACTTTCGCACGCCGCTGGACATGCGCGAGGTCATTGCGCGCATCGTCGACCGCAGCGAGTTCACCGAATTCGGCGCCCAGTACGGCAGCGCCACCCTGTGCGGCCACGCGGCCCTGTACGGCATGCCGCTGGGCATCATCACCAACAACGGCCCGCTGGACCCAGCCGGCGCCACCAAGGCCACGCATTTCATCCAGGCCTGCTGCCAGAGCGGCACGCCGCTGCTGTACTTGCAAAACACCACCGGCTACATCGTGGGCAAGGCCAGCGAGCAGGCCGGCATGATCAAGCACGGCAGCAAGATGATCCAGGCCGTGAGCAATGCCACCGTGCCGGCCATCACCTTGATGTGTGGTGCCAGCTTCGGCGCCGGCAACTACGGCATGTGCGGCCGCGCCTTCGGCCCGCGTTTCGTGTTCAGTTGGCCCAATGCGCGCACCGCGGTGATGGGCGGCGAGCAGGCCGCGTTGACCATGCGCATCGTGGCCGAGGGCGGCGCCCGGCGCAAAGGCGTGGCGGTGGATGAAGCCCAGCTCGATGCCCTGCAAAAGAAAATCATCGACAACTTCGACAGCCAGGCCGATGCCTTTCACACCAGCGGCCTGCTGCTCGACGACGGCGTGATCGACCCCGCCGACACGCGCCGCGTGCTGGGTTTAACGTTTGACATCTGCCGCCAGGCCGATGCCCGCACCCTGCGGCCCATGCAATTTGGCGTGGCGCGGCCTTGAGACTCGTCCTTTAGAGATCACCATGCAACCCAGCCTCTACACCGAAGACCACATCGCCCTGCAAGACTCGATGAAACGTTTTGCTGAAGCGGAAATCAACCCGCATATCGACGAGTGGGAAAAGGCTGAAATCTTCCCGGCCAAGGAACTGTTTCGCAAGATGGGCAAGCTGGGCTTTCTGGGCATCAACAAGCCCGTGGCCTTTGGCGGCCAGGGGCTGGACTATTCCTATGCCAGTGCCTTTGCTGAATCGTTAAGCGCCATCCGCTGCGGCGGCGTGCCCATGGCCATCGGCGTGCAAACCGACATGGCCACGCCGGCACTGGCGCGCTTTGGCTCTGACGAAGTGCGGCAAGAGTTCCTGGCCCCTTCGATCAGCGGCGACTACGTGGCCTGCCTGGGCGTGAGCGAAGTGGGTGCCGGGTCTGATGTGGCCAGCATCAAGACGAACGCGCGCAAGGATGGTGCTGACTACATCATCAACGGCGGCAAGATGTGGACCACCAACGGCGCCCAGGCCGATTGGATCTGCCTCCTCGCCAACACCGGCGATGCGCCCGCCCACCGCAACAAGACGATGATTTGCGTGCCGATGAAAACCAAAGGCGTCACCGTCGCTCGCACCCTCAAAAAGCTAGGCATGCATTCCAGTGACACCGCGCAGATTCACTTCGACGACGTCCGTGTACCCCAACGCAACCGCATCGGCGAAGAAGGCCTGGGCTTCACCTATCAAATGGTGCAATTCCAGGAGGAGCGCATGTATGCCGCCCTCGCGGCCCTCACCGGCCTCCAGCGCACCATCGACGAGACCATCGCCTACACCCGCGAACGCAAAGCCTTCGGCAAATCGATCCTCGACAACCAGGTCGTGCACTTCAAACTCGCCGAACTGCAAACCGAACTCGAAGCCCTGCGCGCCCTCACCTGGGTAGCCGTCGAACGCTACATCGCCGGCGAAGACATGACGAAGCTTGCCTCGATGGCCAAACTCAAAGCCGCCCGCTTGCAACGCACCATCAACGACAGCTGCCTGCAATATTGGGGCGGCATGGGCTTCATGTCCGAAACCCCAGTCTCCCGAAGATTCCGCGACGGACGCCTGGCCTCCATCGGCGGCGGCGCGGATGAGGTCATGCTGCAGATCATCGCCAAACACATGGGCACCTTACCGGGACGGGGGAATTGACATGACTTCCCCCCATCGTCTGCAGCACCTTCGGTGCGCAGCCAATTCCCCCGCAAGCGGGGACCACCTCAAAACGGACGCTGAGCGCGCCGCCTATCTCGAAGC
>JAYUPO010000308.1:0-1500 GCA_043760085.1 Burkholderiales bacterium | reverse complement strand
GCTGCGTGGGCACGGGCCTGGCCTTGACGCGCGAGCAGCGCAAGGCACTGGATGATTCGGTGCGTGTGGATGATGTGAACGGCCGCGAGCAGAGTTTTCCGTCTGAAGAACTCGAAGTGGAAGGCCTGGTCGATGCGGTGTGCGGCGAATGCGCCGGTGCGCGGCTTAACGCCAAGGCGCGGCGTATCGAATTCGACGGCCAGCCCATCCACAACGTGGCGGCGTGGTCAGTGGGCCAGGCGCGTGAGTGGGTGGAGCGGCTGGCGCGCGAGGGGCAAATGAGCCTGCGTGAGGCGGGCATCGCGCGCGACCTGATTCCCGAGATCACCAGCCGCTTGCGCTTTCTTGAGGAGGTTGGGCTGGGCTACCTCACGCTCGACCGCGCCGCGCCCAGCCTGAGCGGAGGCGAGGCGCAGCGCATCCGCCTGGCCGCGCAGTTAGGCAGCAATTTGCAGGGCGTGTGCTACGTGCTCGACGAACCCACCATCGGCCTGCACCCGCGCGACAACCGCGTGCTGCTGAAGGCCTTGCAGAACCTGAGCGACAAGGGCAACACGCTGGTGGTGGTGGAGCATGACGAAGACACCATCCGCCATGCCGAGCATTTGATCGACATCGGCCCCGGCGCCGGCAAGCGCGGCGGCCACCTGGTGGCGCAGGGCACGGCGCTGGAGCTGGCTAGCGTGGCCGCTTCGGTGACCGGCCGGCTGCTGGCCCACCCGCTCAAGCACCCCTTGGCGGCGCGGCGCGAGATGTTGCCCGGCGCACCGGCATTGGTGTTGCGGCAGGCACGCCTGCACAACCTGCGCGGCATCGACCTTAACTTGCCGCTGCACCGGCTGGTTGCCGTCACCGGCGTCAGCGGTTCGGGCAAGAGCACGCTGGCGCGTGATGTGCTGCTGGCCAATTTGCAATTCATCAACACGCGCGGCGCCAAGCCGAACTGGCAGGGCTGCGCCGGCATCGACGGCTGGCAGCAGGTTGATCGCGTGCTGGAGGTGGACCAGACGCCGATCGGCAAGACGCCGCGTTCCTGCCCGGCCACCTACATCGGCTTCTGGGACGTGATCCGCAAGCTCTTCACCGAAACGCTGGAAGCCAAGGCGCGCGGCTACAACGCGGCGCGGTTCTCGTTCAACACCGGCCAGGGCCGCTGCGGCACCTGCGATGGCCAGGGCCTGCGCACGATTGCCATGAGCTTTCTGCCCGATGTGAAAGTGCCGTGCGAAACCTGCAAGGGCGCGCGCTTCAACCCCGAAACGCTGGCCGTCACCTGGCGCGGCAAGAGCATTGGCGATGTGCTGAAGATGGAGGTGGACGAGGCGGTGGATTTCTTCGCCAGCATGCCGGCGATTGCCCACCCGCTGCAATTGCTGAAAGACGTGGGGCTGGGTTACCTGACTCTCGGCCAACCCTCGCCCACGCTGAGCGGTGGCGAGGCGCAGCGCATCAAGCTGGTGACCGAGCTTTCAAAGGTGCGCGATGACATCACCCGGCGCG
>JAYUPO010000307.1:0-3611 GCA_043760085.1 Burkholderiales bacterium | reverse complement strand
CTTACTTCGTGGTCTGGCCGCCCGGCGCCAAGGCCGACGGCAAGAACCCCACGCTGCTGTACGGCTACGGTGGCTTCGAGCAGAGCATGCAGCCCTGGTATTCGGGCGCCTTTGGCAAGGCCTGGTTTGCGCAGGGCGGCGTGCTGGTGGTGGCCAACATTCGCGGCGGCGGCGAGTTCGGCCCGGGCTGGCACCAGGCCGCGGTGAAGGCCAGCAAGCAGACCAGCTTCGACGACCTCGCCGCCGTGGCCGAAGACCTGACGCGCGCCAAGATCACCAGCGCGCAGCATCTGGGCATCGAAGGCGGCAGCAACGGCGGCCTGCTGGTGGGTGCGGTGATGTTGCAGCGCCCCGAACTCTTTGCCGCCGTGGTCTGCCAGGTGCCGCTGCTGGACATGCGGCGCTATCACAAGCTGCTGGCCGGTGCCTCCTGGATGGCCGAATACGGCAACCCTGATCTGCCTGAAGAATGGGCCTATCTCGCAAAGTACAGCCCGTACCAAAACGTCAAGCCCGGCATGAAGCTGCCGGCCGTGCTGTTCACCACCTCCACGCGCGACGACCGCGTTCACCCCGGCCATGCGCGCAAGATGGCCGCGCGCATGCTCGAGCAGGGCCACCAGGTGCTGTACTACGAGAACATCGAAGGCGGCCATGGCGGCGCGGCCGACAATGCGCAACGCGCCGAACTGATGGCGCTGGAATTCAGTTTCCTGTGGCAGCAACTGGGACCCAAGGCAACGCCATGAGCGACATCAACGTTCGACATGAGCCACGTCGCCAGCGCTTCATTGCCATGATCAATGGGCATGAAGCGGTGTGCGAATACCGCCTGGCCGGCAACGTGATGCTGCTCACCCACACCGAGGTGGCGCCGGCCCTGGGCGGGCGCGGCATCGCCGGGCAGATGGTGCAGGCCGCACTGGACCATGCGCGCGCCCAGGGGTTGCGCGTGCGCCCGGTGTGCAGCTATGTGCAAACCTTCATGCGCCGCCACCGCGAGGCGCACGACTTGCTTGAAAGCGCCCAGCCATGACCCTGCCCGCCGCCGCGCAAGACGTGTTGAGCTTCTGGTTCGGCCAGCCGCCGGCACGCTGGTTCACCAAGGATGCGGCGTTCGACCAGGAAGTTGCGCAACGCTTCGGCGCCACGCTTGAACAAGCCTTGGCCGGCGACTTGGCGGCCTGGGCGGCCACCCCGCGCGGCGCGCTGGCGCTGATCATCGTGCTCGACCAGTTCAGCCGCAACACCTTGCGCGGCAGCGCGCGCGCCTTTGCCGGCGACGGCGCTGCCCTGGCCACTGCGCGCAGCCTGGTGGCCGGCGGCCATGACAAGACCCTGACCACCGCCAAGCGCCAGTTCAGCTACTTGCCATTCGAGCATTCCGAAAACTTGGCTGACCAGCAGGCGTCCGTGCGCCTGTTCAAGCAGTTGGCGCAAGACGACGCGCAAGCTGCCGGCCTGGTGGAATGGGCCCAGCGCCACCTCGACATCGTGGCCCGCTTCGGCCGCTTCCCGCATCGCAACGCCGCGCTGGGGCGAGCGTCCACGGCCGAAGAAACCGAATTCCTCAAACAGCCCGGCTCCGGTTTTTGAACAAGGTGAATTCCATGAAGATCGACTTCGTCTCCGATGTCGCCTGCCCCTGGTGCGCCGTGGGCCTGGCCGCTCTGGAACAGGCGCTGCAACGCATCGGGCCCGACATCGACGTTGAACTGCACTTCCAGCCGTTCGAACTCAACCCCGACATGGCAGCGGAAGGCGAAGACGCCATGGAACACCTGGCACGCAAATACGGCCGCTCACCTGAAGAGTTGGCGGTGTCGCGCGAGACGATTCGCCAGCGCGGCGCCGCCGAAGGCTTCGAGTTCGGCACGCGCTCGCGCATCTGGAACACCTTCGACGCCCACCGCCTGCTGCACTGGGCCGGGCTGCAAAGTGCCGCGGCGCAGCGCGCGTTGAAGATGGCGCTGCTCAAGGCCTACCACGGCCAGGGCGAAAACCCCGGCTCCAGTGAGGTGCTGCTGCGCCTGGTGGCTGAATTGGGGCTCGATGTGGACGGTGCGCGCACGATGCTGCAAAGCGGCCAATATGCTGAAGAAGTGCGCGCGCTGGAGCGGCGCTGGCACAGCCTGGGCATCACGGCCGTGCCGTCGATGATCGTCAACGACCGCCACCTCATTCAAGGCGGCCAGCCCAGCCAGATGGTCGAGCAGGCGTTGCGTCAGCTCGCCGCCGGGTAGCCTTCTTCGGCCAGCGCGGCCTTCACCACGCCTTCGGCCAGCGGCGTTTCAATGCGCACGCGGTGGCTGGGCAGGTCGATGTCCACGCGCGCGGCGGCGTCGAGCTTGTGCACCGCGGCGGTGACGCTCTTGACGCAGTGGCCGCAGGTCATGTCGGGCAAGGTGAGTTCAATCATGGCGGTTGCCTTCAGGGGTGGATCACAGCCAAGTGTGGCCGCAAGGCGCATTGTCAAGCCCTGACCACGGGCACGGTTGACCTGGCGCAGGATTGACCTTCCGCATGCCAGCCGTGCGCGCGCACCGTAAAGTGCCGCAGTGAACACCGCCACCACCCTGACCCTGCCCATCGAGGGCATGACCTGCGCCAGTTGCGTCAAACGTGTGGAACGCGCCTTGGCCAAGGTGCCCGGCGTGGTGCAAGCCAGCGTCAACCTGGCCACGGCGCAGGCCCACGTCACCGCCCAGCCCGGCGTGCTGCCGGCCGCCTTGCAGCAGGCCGTTGCAGCCGCTGGTTATGAGCCCGGCGCCGTGCATGACGACGCCGCCGAGCAAGACGTGCAGGCCGAAGCCGAGCGCCGCAGCCGCCGCGCAGCAGCGCAGCGCCGCGAGGGGCTGGAGCTGCTGGCCGGCATCGCGCTGAGCCTGCCCTTGCTGCTGCCGATGCTGGGCGATCTGTTCGCTCGCCACTGGATGCTGCCCGCCGCCTGGCAATTTGCCCTGGCCACGCCGGTGCAGTTCTGGCTCGGCGCGCGCTTCTACCGTGCCGGCTGGGCCGCGCTGCGCAACGGCAGCGGCAACATGGATTTGCTCGTCGCCCTGGGCACCAGCGCCGCGTTCGGCTTGAGCCTGGTGTTATGGCTGCGCGCGCCCGACTCGATGCCGCACTTGTACTTTGAAAGCGCGGCCGTCGTCATCACCCTGGTGCGGCTGGGCAAGTGGCTGGAAACGCGGGCGCGCCAGCGCACCCTGGTGGCGCTGGAAGCGCTGCACGCGCTGCGCCCGGCCACGGCACAGGTGGAACGCGGCGGCCAGGTGATCGAGCTGCGCCTGGGCGATGTGCTGCTGGGCGACGTGGTGGTGGTGCGCCCGGGCGAGCGCGTGCCGGTGGACGGCCAAGTCATCGAAGGCGCCAGCCACATCGACGAATCCATGCTCAGCGGCGAAAGCCTGCCCGTGGCGCGCGAAGTGGGCGCGGCGGTGGCCGGCGGCGCCGTCAACGGCGAAGGCCTGCTGCGCGTGCGCACCACGGCCATCGGCGCGGCCACGCAGTTGGCCCGCATCGTCAAGCTGGTGGAACAAGCCCAGGCCAGGAAGCCGCACATCCAGCTGTTGGTTGATCAGGTGGCGGCCGTGTTCGTGCCGGTGGTG
>JAYUPO010000306.1:0-3614 GCA_043760085.1 Burkholderiales bacterium | reverse complement strand
CTCATGTTTCAACTTCGCGCTGTTCAAGCGAGATATCGATTATAGCCAGGTTATTCTGCGCCCCGCAAACGCTCAAGCACGGTCGCACGAGGAAACAGCGCCAGCACGGCATCGAGCGAAGGCGTTTGCGCGCGGCCGCACACGAGCACGCGCACGGCATGCGCCAACTGCGGCATCTTCAGCCCATGCTGCGCCAACGTGGCCTTGATGGCCGCCGCAATGCCGGCGCTCTGCCAGTCGCATTCGGTTAACTTCAGGCTCAAGGCGACCAACGCGGGCAACACGGCCGGCGTGACGTGCGCTTGCAGATCCTGCGCGCTGGGTGACACCGGCGCGTGGATCATCGCCAGCCAATCGGCGATTTCCACCGTCGTGGCGCAACGGTCTTTAAACAGCTCGATCATGCCCGGCAATGCCGCCTGATCGTTCACCACGATGCCCCTGCGCTCAAGCTGTTGCGCCACCAGGGGCATCAGGGCCTCATTGGCCATGGCCTTGATGTGCTGCGCATTCACCCAGCGCAATTTGGCTTCGTCAAACTGCGCCGCGCTGCGGCCCAGGTGATCGAGGTTGAACCATTGCACAAACTGCTGGCGCGAAAAGATTTCATCGTCGCCATGGCTCCAGCCCAGGCGGGCCAGGTAGTTCACCACGCCATCGGCCAGGAAGCCTTCGTCGCGGTACTGCGTCACCGGCTTGGCGCCGTGGCGCTTGCTCATTTTTTCGCCGTGCTCGTTCAGCACCGTGGGCAGGTGGGCATACACCGGCACGGCCTGGCCCAGGGCCTGGAAGATGTGGATCTGGCGCGGCGTGTTGTTGACATGGTCGTCACCGCGGATGACATGCGTGATGGCCATGTCGATGTCGTCCACGACCACGCAGAAGTTGTAGGTGGGCGTGCCGTCGGGGCGGGCAATCACCAGGTCGTCGAGCTCGCCGTTGCTGAAGGCCACGCGGCCCTTGACCTTGTCGTCCCACGCCACTTCACCGCCCTGCGGCGTCTTGAAGCGCAGCACCGGCTGCACGCCCGGTGGCACCGCGGGCAGCGTCTTGCCGGGCGCGGGCCGCCAGGTGCCGTCATAGCGCGGCTTTTGTTTGGCAGCGGTTTGGCGCTCGCGCAGCGCGTCAAGCTCGGCCGTGCTCATGTAGCACGGGTAGGCCGCGCCGGCATCTACCAGTTGCTTGAGCACCTCGCGGTAGCGCGGCATGCGCTGCATCTGGTAGTACGGGCCTTCGTCATGATCCAGGCCCAGCCACGCCATGCTCTCAAGGATGGCATCGACCGCCTCTTGCGATGAGCGTTCGACATCGGTGTCTTCGATGCGCAGGATGAACTGGCCGCCGGTGGCGCGCGCAAAGGCCCAGGGGTACAGCGCCGAGCGGATGTTGCCCAGGTGGATGAAGCCGGTGGGGCTGGGCGCGAAGCGCGTGCGGGTTGGCATGAGAGCGGGCGTGGGCATGGGCGTCATGCCGCCACCGCGGCCAGGGCCTGCTTCAGATCGTCCTGCAAATCTTGCACATCTTCCAGCCCCGCGGCCACGCGGATCATGCCTTGCGTGATGCCCGCGGCCAGGCGCTGCGCTTCGGTCAGCCGGCCGTGGCTGGTGCTGGCCGGGTGGGTGATGGTGGTCTTGGTGTCACCCAGGTTGGCGGTGATGGAGTAGATGCTGGTGCCATCGATCACGCTGAAGGCGTTGGCACGTGCGCCATCGGCGCCCTGCCCTTTGACGATGAACGACACCACCGCCCCGCCCACACCGCCTTGCTGGCGCATGGCCAGCGCATGCTGCGGGTGCGACGGCAAACCCGGGTGGTAGACGCGCTCGATTTGCGGCTGCTGCTCCAGCCACTGCGCCAACTGCAAGGCGCGTGCGCTTTGCGCCTGCATGCGGATGGACAAGGTCTCCATGCCCTTGAGCACGACCCAGGCGTTGAATGGCGACAAGCACATGCCGGCGCTGCGCATCACGGGCACGAACTTGTCGTTGATTAGGTTTTCATCGCCGCACAAGGCGCCGGCGATGACACGGCCCTGGCCGTCGAGGTACTTGGTGCCGGAGTGAATGATGAGATCGGCCCCGAGGCGCGCCGGTTGCTGCAAGGCCGGCGAACAGAAGCAGTTGTCCACCGCCAACAGCGCTCCGCACCGGTGTGCAATGTCGGCCAGCGCGGCGATGTCGCACACCTCGGTCAGCGGGTTGCTGGGGGTTTCGGCGAACAGCAACTTGGTGTTGGGCTGGATGGCAGCGCGCCATTCGGCCACGTCAGTTTGCGAGACGAATGTGGTGAGCACACCGAACTTGCCGAACTCACCCTGCAACAACTTGATGGTGGAGCCGAACACGCTGCGCGAACACACCACGTGGTCGCCGGCCTTGAGCAGGCCCATCACCATGAGCATGATGGCGGCCATGCCGCTTGAAGCGGCGATGCAGCCGCTGGTACCTTCCAGGGCCGCCAGGCGGCGCTCCATCATCGCCACCGTGGGGTTGGAGAAGCGGCTGTACACAAACGCCTCCTCCTCGTTGGCAAAGCGCGCCGCGGCGGTCGCGGCGTCGGGGTGCACGAAACTGCTGGTCAGGAACAAGGCCTCGGAGTTCTCGCCCCACTGTGAAGCGGGCAGGCCTTCGCGCACGGCCAGGGTGTCGAGCCGGGCCGTGGCGGGCAACTTCACGCGCGGCAATTTCTTCATGGTGTCGGTCATGTCTGGGCGTCGACTGTGCCTTGCAAGGCCAGGCGGGAATGGCTGCTGGGTTCAGTGCTGCTGGCTGCGTGGTCGCGCTGGCGGCGCATCACGGCGAAGTCTTCGAGCGAAATGTCACCGGTGATGTAGTGGCCGTCAAAGCACGAGGCATCAAAGCCGTCGAGCTTCGGGTTCAGCGCCTTGATCACGCGCTTCATCGCATCCACGTCTTGATAGATCAGCGCGTCGGCGCCGATGAACTGGCGAATTTCATCGGCCGTGCGGCCATACGCAATCAGCTCTTCATGGGTGGGCATGTCGATGCCATACACATTCGGAAAGCGCACCGGCGGCGCGGCCGACGCCATGTAGACCTTGCGTGCGCCGGCCTCGCGCGCCATCTGCACAATTTCCTTGCTGGTGGTGCCGCGCACGATGGAATCATCGACCAGCAAGACGTTGCGGCCCTTGAATTCAACCCCGATGGCATTGAGCTTCTGCCGCACGCTTTGCTTGCGCACGGCCTGGCCCGGCATGATGAAGGTGCGGCCGACGTAACGGTTCTTCACGAAGCCTTCACGGTACGGGCGGCCGATCTTCTGCGCCAACTGCATGGCCGATGGGCGGCTCGATTCGGGAATGGGAATCACCACGTCGATGTCGCTCGGCGCCAAGGTGTTGATGACGCGCTGTGCCAGCGACTCACCCAGGTTCAGCCGCGCCTGGTAGACCGAGATGCCGTCCATCACCGAATCGGGCCGCGCCAGGTACACGTACTCGAAGATGCACGGGTGCAGGCTGGGTTGCTCGGCGCACTGGCGGGTATGCACATGGCCGGCCAAATCAACGAACAGCGCTTCGCCTGGTGCCACGTCGCGCACCAAGTGCCGGCCCGTGCCTTCGAGCGCCACCGACTCGCTGGCCACCATCA
>JAYUPO010000305.1:0-3623 GCA_043760085.1 Burkholderiales bacterium | reverse complement strand
TGGTCTGATCTATGCGCAGCGCCTGCTCGACAGCAACCCGCTGGCCGAGCACGCCCAGCGCCGCTTGCTGCGGCTGCACTACCTGCGCGGCGACCGCGCCGCGGCGATCGCGGCGTTCGAGAAATTCGAGCAGCGCCTGAAAGACGAACTCGGCGTGCGCCCGTCGGCCGAAACCATCGAGCTGCTGGCCACCATCGAACGTGGTGCCAACGCGCTGCCGGCGCGCCGCGCCGTGGCGCCGGCCAGCCTGCTGCGCCCGCCGCGCCTGGTGGGCCGCCAGGCGCAGCTGTTGGCGCTGGAACACGCCTGGGCCACGCAGCGCCTGTTCCTGGTGGTGGGCGAGGCCGGCATCGGCAAGAGCCGGCTGCTGCACGAGTTTGCCGCTGCACGCGCCGGTTTGGTCAGCGTGCAGGCCCGTCCGGGTGACGCCGGCATCGCCTACGCCATGCTGGCCCGGCTGCTGCGTGCCGTGCTGGCCGCCCACGCGGTGGCGTTGACGCCAGCGCGCGCGCAAGAGCTGGCCCTGGTGCTGCCGGAGCTGGGCGCGGCCGTGGCGCTGGCCGGCGAGGCGCAAAAGCTGCTGCTGCAAAACGCCGTGCAGGCCACGCTGGCCGGCGCCGCAGCGGCCGGCCTGCAAGCGCTGATCGTCGATGACCTGCACTTTGCTGACGATGCCAGCGTCGAGCTGCTGCAAGCGCTGGTGCAAGCCAGCGCGCTGGCCGGGCTGCGCTGGGGCCTGGCGCAAAGGCCCAGTGCCGCGGCCGTGGCCGCGGTGCAAATGCGCAGCGCGCTTGAAGACGTGGGCCGGCTCGAAGCCGTGGCGTTGCCGCCGCTGGACCTGGCGCAACTGGTTGGCTTCATCGAATCGTTAGGTCTTGGCGAGCTGGCCAACGCCGGCCTCGCACCGGCGCTGTTGAAGCACACCGGCGGCAACCCGATGTTCGCGCTCGAAACGCTGAAGGACCTGGTCTTGTCGGGCCAGGCGCTGGCCCTGGAGCCGGGCGCGCGGCTGCCGCAACCGGTGAGCGTGGGCGCACTGGTCGAAAGGCGGCTGGCGCAGTTGTCTGCCGAGGCCTTGCGCCTGGCGCGCCTGGCCGCCCTGGCAGGCCCCGACTTCAGCGCCGACCTGGCCGCCACGGTGCTCGAAGCGCACCCGCTGGACATGGCGGAGCCGTGGCGCGAACTTGAAGCCGCGCAAGTCATTCGCGACGGCGCCTTTGCCCATGACCTGATCTTCGAGGCCACGCTGGCCTCGGTGCCGGAGCCGATTGCGCAACTGCTGCAACGGCGCATTGCCCAGCACCTGGTGGCCCGCGGCGCGCAGCCTGAATGCGTGGCGCCGCATTGGGCCGGCGCGGCGCAATGGCTGTTGGCTGGGCAGGCCTACGTGGCGGCGGCGCGGCGCGCGCAAAACGCCTCGCAGCGCCGGCACGAGGTGGAACATTGGCGCGCCGCGGCGCAGGCGTTCGACCAGGCCGGCGCACCGGAGCAGGCCTTCGATGCGCGCTGCCAGAGCATCGATTCACGCATCGTCGTGCAAGGCGTGACGCAGGCCAATGCGGTGATTGACGAGTTGCTGGCCGCGGCCAAAACCGACGGCCAGCGCGCCGCTGCTCTCATCGCCCGGGCCAACGCTGCGCTGATGGCGGCCGATCATCAAACCGGCATTGCTGCTGCGGTGCAGGCTGGCGAACTGCTGCGCCAGGCTGATTCACCCTGGCCCGGCTTCAACGCCGCGCGGCTGCACGCCGTGGGGCTGGCGCTGGCGGGCCGTGCGGTGGAAGCGCTGGCCATCATCGAGCCCTACCGCGCGTTGATTGAGCAGGGCGCCACGCCCGAACAATGCGGCCGCTTCTGGGCCGACTATGCCTACGTGCTGAACGGCGCGCGCCGCCTGCGCGACACCGCCCATGCGCTGCGCCAGGCGATCGTCAACGCGCAAACCTTGGGCGACCTGGCCGAACTGGCCACGCTCACATCGAACCTGGCCACGGTGAGCGGCAACCTGGGCCGTGTGCCCGAGGCGCTCGACCTGGCCCGCCAGTCTCTGGCCTTGCAGGCGCAACTGGGCAGCACCGGTGGCCCCGAGGGCGCGGTGGTGGAAACCTACCTCGGGCTGTACTGCGGCATGGTGGGCCGCTACGGCGAGGCGCTGGAACGGCTCGATGCCGCGCTGGCCACCTTCCAGCGCGACAAGCAGGTGGTGTGGACGGCCGTGGCCGCCAACCACAAGGCGCAGTTGTTGATCGACCTGGGCCAGTTCACGCGCGCGCACCAGGCGCTGCAATACGACCCGCCGCCCATTGCCCATGTGCGCGCCCGCGGCGCCACGCTGGCGGCGCGGCTGGAGCGCGCGCTGGGGCATTCCGGGCAGGGCCAGATCAACCAGGCCTTGGCTGAACTGAGCGCCGGCGCCGACCCGCACATCCGCATGCACGCCTTGCTGGAAGACACGCAGGGCGACGACCTGGCCCACACCCTGCAACGCATCGACGAGGCCTTGAGCCTGGCCGTGCAGCTTGAATTCGCCGGCGTCGCCTTGAAGGCCAGGTTGCTGCGCGCGCATGCGCTGAGCCGCGCCGGCCGTATTGAAGAAGCCGCCGCGGCCATGCGCGAGCTGGTGCCGCAAGTGGCCGAGGTGCAGCCGGCCGATATCTACCCGGGCCAGGTGTGGTGGCTGGCCGCGCAGGTCTTCGACGCCAGCGGCGACGGCGACCAGGCCTTGATGGCGCTGGCCCAGGGCGCGCAGTGGGTTCGCCGCGTGGCGCTGCCGCATGTGCCTGAAGCCTTTCGCGACAGCTTCCTGCAGCGCAACCCGAGCAATCGGGCGTTGCTGGCCGCGGCGGACCGCAAGCACGCCACCCGGTAACGCGCGAGTAACGCCCCTCCTACTCTGGCGGCAACCGTTATGCGCAACTGCGCGGCTACCAGCTCGGCTCCACCGTGCCGGTGCTGCACCTGATGCCAGATGGTGCGCGCGCTGCGCAACTACAAGGCGCAGTCCGTCAAGGGCGGGCTGGGCACCGGCGGGCGCCTGGCGGTGCAGGGCGGCAGCACACCCGTGTCGCGCGAAGCCGACGCCAAGAAGAAGTAGGCGCTGCCTGGGGACAGGAGCAGCGCCAACCAGGTCAGAGCGCCCAGCCCTCAGCCTGGACGGTGTCCCCACCATGGCCTCAAACATGCGGACATCGAAGGCCAGCGCGGGTTCAGCGGTTTTCGGTGACACCCCGGTTCGGTGTCAGCCGGGCCGCGCTCGGCAGCCATTTGTGCAGCATGATGTTCAGGTCCGCCAGCAGAACCGGCTTGGTCATGTAGTCATCCATGCCGAGGTCGCGGCAGTGTTTGGCTTCACTGGCCAGGGCGTTGGCGGTCAGGGCGACGATGGGCATGCGCCTTTCGCCCGCTTCGGCGGCGCGGATGGCGACAGTCAGTTCATAGCCATCCATCTGCGGCATGTGCAAGTCGGTGATCAGCAACGCGTAGTCGCCACGTTGCCAGCATTCCAGCGCTTCGCTGCCGGTGCTGGCGATGATCGCCTTGAAGCCCAGCAACGCGAGCTGCTTGTCCAGCACCTCCTGGTTGACTTCGTTGTCTTCGGCCACCAGGATCAGCCGGCCCTGCGC
>JAYUPO010000304.1:0-9490 GCA_043760085.1 Burkholderiales bacterium | reverse complement strand
CCAGCAACTGCTCGCGCGGCAGCGGGCCCACCAGCGCGTAACCGGTGGCGCCATCGACCCAATAGAACAGGCTCAGTTCGCCCACCCGCTCGAAGCGGAACGCCGCGAGCGTGCCCGCTTCGGGCTTGCGCAAATACACGGTGACGCGCTGGCCGGCGCTGTTTTGATACATGAGCTGCGCACCCGGCGCCGTGCCATCGGGCAGCAGCCGCCCGCCCACGAGCTGGAAACCCTGGGCCTGCAGGTTGAAGGTCTTCACCGGCGCGGCCAGGCGCTTGGTGAGCCAGCGTGCAAGGTGTTCTTCCTGGGCTTTGTTCTGTGCCGCGTCGCCCTCGGCCACGTTCACCTCCACCGGGTGGCGCACTTCGGGCACATACACGGCGTGCGCGGCGGCGGCACGTTGCACCCAGGGCGCGGGCGTGCCCGCCGCCTGCTGGCCAACACTCAGGCGTGGCCCCAGCCAGGCGCCGATCACGCCGCCGGCCAGCAACAAACCGCAGCCTGCAGCGGCCAGGCCCCAGCGCGGCCAACCGGGGTCATTTGCGGCCGCACCGCGGCCCCGGCCCCGGCCTAACACCTGGTGCTTCAACGCCGGGGGCAGCGGTTCGTGCAGCAGCGCGGCAAACTGCTCGCGCAGTGCCTGGAGGTCGGACCCCCAGGCGCGCACGCGGGACGCGTCTTCGGGGTGCTCGTGCAGCCAGGCCTCAACATCCGTGCGCTGCTCGGGCGTGCCTTCGCCGTCGAGCCAGGCGCTCAGGGCTTCATCGCGGGCGGCCGGGTCTTGAGCGTTCATCAGATCACCCGGTGCAACTTGGGCTGCGCGGCACTCGCGCCGCCATCGAGCAAGCCGCGCAACTGTGCCCGGGCACGGCAAACGCGCGACATGACGGTGCCCACCGGAATGCCCAACACTTCGGCGCATTCGGCGTAGGTGAGCTGTTCCACGCACACCAGCAGCAACGGCTCGATTTGCTCGGGGCGCAGCCGCTTCAGCGCGGCCAGCAGGTCCAGCCGCAGGCCGACATCAACGCCCGGGTCGCCGCCGTGGCGGTCTTGTTCGCGTTGCAGTTCTTCCGGTGCCTGTGCCGACATGCGCGCTTCGCGGCGGCGCCAGTCTTGCCAGGCGTTGTGCGCGATGGAGAGCAACCAGACCACGATGTCGCGGCGCTGGTCGAACTGGTGCCAATGGGTCATGGCGCGTTCCACGGTGTTTTGAACCAGGTCGTCCGCCTCGCCGGGCTCATGCGCCAGCGTGCGCGCGTAGCGGCGCACGCGGGGCAGGGCCGCCAGCAGTTGCTGGCGAAAGGCGGCCGGGGCGGGATTCACTGTGGGGGTGTACGTATAAGTGGGGCGCGATATTCCGGCAGCGTACCGACTCAGGGTTTGCGCAGACCGGGGTCAAGGTCCACGCGATGCCACCATTCCTGCCAGAACAGCGGCCGGCGATAACCCACCAGCCACGGGTGCCACATGTCGGCGTAAAGCTGGTGCACGTGGAGCTTCATGGGCATCCACGCCGCAGCCAGGCGCCGCGCCTGGTCGAACAAGGCTTCACGTTGTGGGCCGTCGGGCATCACCGCCATGCGGTCATACAGGGCGTCGAATTCGGCGCTCTTGAAGCGCGCCATGTTCTGCCCGCCGGTCATGGGGCCGTACATGCGCATCAGGCTGCCCTGGCCATCCGCCGCCGCGGCCGACGAGCCCACCCGCCACATCATGTATTTGCCGGCGCGCGCGGCCTTCAGGTTTTCGGGCCACTTTGCGGGCACGAACTTGATGCGGATGCCCAGCGCCTTCATGTTCTTTTCCCACAACTCATCGAGTTGTCTCGAACGTTGGTCGGGTTGGGTGTTCATTTCCAGCAGCAGCGCAGCACCGCCGGGCAGGTCGCGCCAGCCGTCGCCGTCCTGGTCGGTGTAGCCGAACATGTCGAGCAAGGCCTTGGCGCGGGCCGGGTTGAATTCGCTCATTTCGCTCTTGAACGCGGCGTCGTAGCCGGTGGTGTGCGGCATGGTCGGCCCCTGGGCCGGAATGGCCATACCGCGGCGCGCCAGGCGGATTTCGCTGTCCACATCCACGCCCAGGCCGATGGCGCGGCGCAGCGCCACCTTGTCGGGCGTGTAGCCGCCGACCAGGGTGTTGTCCATGTTGAACAGGGTCATCTGGATGTCCGAGCGCAGCACCCGCCGCCCCGCAATGCCGCGCTTGGCCAGGTTGGGCGCGACCCGGCCATGCGGCATGGCCACGTTGATGAAATCGGGCGGCACTTCTTCGATGATGTCGCTTTGCGCATTCAGGAACGACAGCCAGCGCGGTTGCGATTCTTCGATGATGCTCACCTCGACCCGATCCACCATCGGCAGCTTGCGGCCCTTGAAGCGCGCGAGCTGGGCCTGGCCTTCAGCGTCATCGGCGGCGGGCTCGGCGTCGTACAACATCTCGCGGAAGTCGGGGTTGCGTTCCAGCACGATGAGCGAGCTGCGCCGCCACTGCACCAGCTTGAACGGCCCGGTGCCCACCGGGTGCGCGGCGAGCTTGTCGCCATAGAACTCCACCACCTCGCGCGCCACGGCACCGAACAAATCGCTGTTGGCCAGGTTGTTCTCGGCAAAGCGCGGGCGTGGCTCGGCGATCTTGTATTGAATCGTGTAGCGGTCGATTGCGCGCACGCCTTCAATCTCGCGGTCGTAGTCGAACGGCTTCTTGCTGGCCAGCGCCTGCTTGAACAGTTCGCTCAGACCCAGGTAGTTCACCGCTTCCACACTCGTCCACACCGGGCTCTTCACCGCCGGGTCGGCAAAGCGCTTGAGCGAGTAAACGTAGTCTTGCGCCACCAGCTCGCGCTTCCTGCCTTTGAAGGCCGGGTCGTCGGCAAAGTAGATGCCGGGGCGGATTTTCACCGTCCAGGTGCGAAAGTCGGCCGAGTGCTCAGCCATGCCCGCTGCAGTGAGCGGTTTGATCTTCACCGGCCGCGCCAGGTAGTCGTATTCGTACGGCGCCTCGAAGATGTGCGGGGTCACGGTGCGCGAATACAGGTCGTTGATCTGCGCCGGGTCGAACCCGGTTTCGGCCACCTTGAAGGCCAGGCGCAGCACTTTTTGCGCCGGCGCGGTGGCGGCGTTCGGCACTTGCGCGAAAGCTGGCGCCAAGGCCAATGCCATCAGGGCAGCGAGATGACGCCAGCGCTTCATGATCCGCGGCGCCGTTTCAGTTCGCGGTTATCCACGTCAACGTACTTCCAGAAGTCGCGCACATAGATGTTGCGGTGGTAGCCCAGCACCCAGGGGTAGGCCAGGTCGGTCCAGACGCGGTGGACGTGAGTCTTGTAGGGCATGTAGGCAATCATCAATTTCTTGGCTTCGTCGATCAAGGCCTGGCGCTGCGGGCCGTCAGGCAGCACGCGCTGCTTCTCGTACAGGGCGTTGAAGCCCGGCAGGTTGAAGCGCGCATGGTTGGCCTGGCCCTTGTTGGGGCCGTAGCCCATGGCCAAAAAGGTATCGGCGTCGGGCTCGGTGGCGCTCCACGACACGCCCCACATCATGAGTTTGCCGGCACGCGAGGCCTTTAACTGTTCAGGCCACTTGGCCACCTTGAACACGATGCGCAGGCCCAGCGCATCCATGTTCTTCTGCCACAGCTCACTGAGTTTGCGCGAAAGCTGATCCGGCGAATTGGCGTATTCCAACACCAGCGGCTCGCCGTTGGGCTGCTCGCGCCAGCCGTCGCCATCTTTGTCGACATAACCATACAGATCAAGCAACGCACGCGCGCGCGCCAGGCTGTATTCGCTCATCTCGCTCTTGAACGCGGCATCAAAGCCCCAGGTGCCCGGGGCAATGCTCGACTGCGCCGGCAGCGCCTGGTTGCGCCGCACCAGGCGCACTTCGCGCTCCACGTCCACCGCCAGCGCAATGGCGCGGCGCAGCGCCACCTTCTCGGGCGTGTAGCCGCCTACCACGGGGTGCTCCATGGCGAAGTAGGAATACGCCACGTCGGCGCGTGCATAGCGCTCCATGTGCATGCCGCGCTTGGCCAGGTTGGGCGCCAGGCGGTTGTTGGGGAAGGCGATGTTGGCGAATTCGGCCGGCACGTTTTCAACCAGGTCGTGCTCCTCGTTCAGGTAAGCCAGCCAGCGCGGTTGTTCTTCTTCGATGATGGCGATGTGCACTTCATCGACCATCGGCAAGCGCCGGCCCTTGAAGCGCGCCGCTGTCCGCTGCAACCCGGAGTTATCAGCCGGCGCCGCTTCGTCGTAGATCATTTCGCGATAGGTCGGGTTGCGCGCCAGCACGATGCGCGAACTGCGCTTCCACTGCGCCAGCTTGTACGGCCCCGTGCCCACCGGGTGCTCGCCGATCTTGTCGCCGTAATGTTCCACCACCTCGCGCGCCAGGGCGCCGGTGAAGGCGCCGTCGGCCAACTGGTACAGAAAGCGCGGGGCGGATTCGCCTAATCTGATCTGCAAGGTGTAGCGGTCCAGCGCGCGCAGGCCTTCGACTTCGCGGTCATAGTCGAAAGGCTTGCCCGCGGCGGCGAGCTCCTTGCGCCATTCGCTCAGGCCCAGGATCTTGGCGCTTTCCAGCAAGTACAGGCTGCCGCTTTTCCAGCGCGGGTCGTAGTGGCGCTTGATCGAATACACATAGTCAGCGGCCACCAGTTCGCGCCGCTTGCCGGCAAAGGCCGGGTCGTCGGCAAAGTAGATGCCGGGCTTGATGCGAAAGGTGAAGGTCTTGAAGTCGGCGCTGATCTCGGGCAGGGCCGCCGCGGTGGCCGCACGCAGACGGTACGGCCGGGCCAGGTACTCGAATTCGAGCAAGCCTTCGAAGATGCCCGCGGCCACGGTGCGCGAATACAGGTCGGTGATTTGCGCCGGGTCGAAACCCGTTTCGGCCACGCGGAAGGCGTAGCGCAGCACCTTGGTGGCGGCCGCTGAATCCGCCTTGTCATTCGCCTGCGCCCACGCCGGCAGCGCCAGCACCAGACTGGTGGCCAAGGCAGCCAGCAAACGCAAGTTCATGCGGGCAATTTTCCGCTCGTTGCGGCAGCCGCCGCGGCAGGGCAAACGCGGGGCTGGCGTGGGCAGTGCGACCCATAAACTCGCCGCACTCAACGGCATGTGAAGGCAAGCGTCGATGTTGGCCTACTTGGTGCGGCGGCTTTGGCAAATGATCCCCACGCTGATCGGCGTGGTGCTGCTGGTGTTCGTGTTGTTCAAGTTCTTCGGCGGCGACCCGGCTGAAATTTTGGGCGGGCTGAACGCCACGCAAGAGCAAGTGAACGCCATCCGCCAACAGCTCGGACTGAACGAACCCTGGTATGTGCAACTGTGGATCTTCGTCAAGCAAATCTTGAGCTTCGACTGGGGCAAGAGCTGGGCCACGAATGAATCGGTAGCCAGCCTGTTTGCCAGCCGCCTGCCGGCCACGCTGACCGTGATGATCCCGATCCTGCTGCTCGACACGCTGTTGGCCATTCCCTTCGCCCTGTTCGTGGCTTATGTGCGCGGCTCGCTGACCGATCGTTCCATCATGGTGATCACGACCGTGGCCTTGTCGATCAGCTTTCTGGTCTACATCATCGTGGGCCAATATGTCTTCGGCTTCCAGCTCGGCTGGTTCCCGGTGCAAGGCTGGAGTGACTCCACGCTGACCAACTTGACCACCTATGTGCCGCTGCCGGTGCTGCTGGCGGTGATGGTGGGCGTGGCGCCGCAGATGCGGCTGTACCGCAGCTTCTTCCTCGACGAGATCGGGCAAGACTATGTGCGCACCGCGCGCGCCAAGGGCCTGCTGGAACGCACGGTGCTGCTCAAGCATGTGCTGCGCAACGCGATGATCCCGATCCTCACCAACGTGGGCCTGGCGCTGCCCGGCATCTTCGTGGGCTCGTTCCTGATCGAGGTGTTCTTCAGCATCCCGGGCCTGGGCCGCGAGGTGCTGCTGGCGGTTAACCGTAGCGATTACCCGGTGATCCAGGCGGTGACGATTTACATCGCCGTGCTCACCATGTTCATCAACCTGGCCACCGACATTCTTTACAAGATGGTCGATCCGCGGGTGGTGCTGAAATGAGCGCCGCCCGGCCGTCCGAAGGCGCTCGCACCGCAGTGCGCAGCACGAAGGTTCATCTGTGAGCGCCCTGCCCGTGACGGCCGGCGCTGAGCATTCAGAAGGCGTCTGGCACGCCGCCTGGCGCCGCTACCGCAAAGACCGCGTCGGCATGGCCGCGCTGGCCATCGTGCTGGCGTTTCTGGTGCTGATCACGCTGTCGCTGGCCAAGGTGGTGGCCAGCGACTGGCAACGCGAGGTCGGCGTGCCCAGCGCGCCGCCCACCTTCCTGGGCCCGCGCCCACCCGAGGCCTTGGGCGTGATCGAATTGCCCAAAGGCCCGAACGCCGACCTGAGCGACATCGACCCGCTGGCGCCGCGCTACAAGGAATGGGAAGAGCGCGCCTCGAAGATGAAAACGGCCGAGGTGGTGAAGGCGCAGACCCTGCCGCTGGGCGCCGACCGCCTGGGCCGCGACGTGCTGGCCAAGGTGATTCAAGGCACGCAGGTCTCGGTGTTCGTGGGCGTGCTGGCCGCCTTGCTGGCCACGCTGCTGGGCACGGTGCTCGGCGCCCTGGCGGGCTTCTTCGGCGGCAAGCTGGGTGACTTTCTTGAATGGTTGTACACGGTGTTCACCTCGATCCCGGACATCCTGCTCATCTTCACGTTGGCCGCGGTGTTGAACCGGGCCGACGCCGTCATTCCGCGCGGCATCTGGACCATCGTCATCATCCTGGGGTTGGTGGGCTGGACGGGTTTGTACCGGCAAGTGCGGGCTGAATTCATGAAGCACCGCAGCCGCGAATACGTGCGCGCCGCAGAAGCCATTGGCGCATCCACGTCATCACGCATGTTCCGCCACATCCTGCCCAACGTGAGCCATGTGGTGCTGGTGCGCATGAGCCTGCTGGTGGTGGGCTTCATCAAGAGCGAAGTGATCCTGTCGTACCTGGGCCTGGGCGTGCCGGTGGACCAGGTGAGCTGGGGCACCATGTTGGCCGAGGCACAAAGCGAACTGATCCTGGGCTACTGGTGGCAGCTCGCCGCGGCCACCTTGTTCATGGCCGTTTTCGTGACCGCGTTTTCGTTGATGGCTGACGCCTGGCGCGACGCGCTCGACCCGAAGTTGCGAGGCTTGGAGTGACCATGCTGCTGAGCATCCAAGACCTGCGCGTGGCCTTTCGCATGGGCCGGGTTGATGGCCAGATGCAAAGGGCGCAGGCCGTGGGCCGGGCTGACGCCGGCATCAGCTTCGACATCCCGGAGAACAGCACCGTGGCACTGGTGGGCGAATCGGGCTCGGGCAAGAGCGTGACGGCCATGTCGATCGTTAACCTGCTGCCCGACAACGCGGAACGCTCGGGCCGGGTGCTCTACCAAGGCCGCGACTTGCTGCAAGCCAGCCAGGATGAACTTCGCGCCCTGCGCGGCAAGGAGATCGCCTGCGTCTTTCAAGACCCGATGACGTCGCTGAACCCGGTGTTCACCGTGGGCCACCAGGTGTGCGAGCCGCTGATTCGCCACCTGCGCCTGAGCCCGCGCGCGGCGCTGGCCCGCGCCGAAGGCCTGCTGGTTGAAGTGTGCATGCCCGAGCCCAAGCGGCGCCTGAACGCCTACCCGCATGAACTCTCGGGTGGGCAACAGCAGCGCGTGATGATCGCCATGGCCCTGGCCTGCGAGCCCAAGTTGCTGATCGCCGACGAGCCCACCACGGCGCTGGACGTGACCATCCAGCGCCAGATCCTCGAACTGCTGGGCGGCCTGAAGCAGCGCCACCGCATGAGCCTGCTGTTCATCAGCCACGACCTGGGCGTGGTAGGCGAGATTGCCGACCATGTGGTGGTGATGCGCAACGGCCTGGTGCGCGAGCAAGGCACCACGGCGCGCATCTTCGAAGCGCCGCAAGACGTCTACACCCGCGCCCTGCTGGCCTGCCGACCCAGCCTGCAAGGCAACCCGGCGCGGCTGATGGTGATCGACGAACACATCACCGGTGGCGGCCACGACGCCGCCCCCCCGCAGGCCAAACCGAAGGATGCACAGGCGCCGGTGGTGCTGGAAGTGCGCTCACTGGCCAAGAGTTTTTTCCTGCGCCAGGGCGTGTTCGGCAAGCGCGAGTTCAAGGCCGTGCACAACGTGAGCTTCCAGTTGAAGCGCGGCCACACCCTGGGCGTGGTGGGCGAGTCGGGCTCGGGCAAGACGACCATGGGCCTGACGCTGCTGCGCCTGCACGAGCCCACCGCGGGCGAGGTGATCTTCGACGGCCAGAACCTGCTCACCCTGAGCGAGCAGGAACGCCAGGTGATGCGTCGGCGCATCCAGATCGTGTTCCAGAACCCCTATGCCTCGCTGAACCCGCGCTTCACCATTGGCCAGACACTGATCGAGCCGATGACCATTCACCGCATCGGCGCTTCGCAAGACGAGCGCGAAGAGCGCGCCCGCGCGCTGCTGCAAAAGGTGGGGCTCGACGGCAGCGCCTTCGGCAAGTACCCGCACGAGTTTTCAGGTGGCCAGCGCCAGCGCGTGGCCATTGCGCGCTGCCTCACGCTCAACCCCGAGGTGCTGGTGCTGGATGAAGCGGTGTCAGCGCTCGATGTGTCGGTCCAGGCCCAGGTGCTGAACCTGTTGCGCGACCTGCAAGACGAGTTCGGCCTGAGCTACGTTTTCATCAGCCACGACCTGGCCGTGGTGCGCTTCATCAGCGACGAGGTTCTGGTGATGAAAGACGGCGTGGTGGTGGAGCAGGCCGCCACGGCGGAACTGCTGGCCGCGCCGAAGCAGGAATACACGCAGCGGCTGCTGGCGGCTATACCGCGAGGGTACCGAGCGGCCGCCTGATGCACCGCGAGGGTACCGAGCGGCCGCCTGATTCACTGCTGCGCCACGACCAGCCGCTCATCCACCCAGCGCAGCAGGTCGTCCCACATCTGCCGCACATCTGAATCGTTAGGAATGCGCGTCGCGTGCGGCAACTCCAGCGTGACCACCGGCACGCCCAGGTTCAGGCCGCCATAGGCACCCAGCGAGCCGGGGAACACGCCCACGCGGTCGAGGAACAGGCGGCCCAGCTTTTGCGGCGGCAGGTGCGGGCCGTCGAAGTCGAGCACAGCATAGGGGGCGTGGATGCTGACGATGAGGTCGGGCTTCCACTGCTCGATGGTGTCCACGACGAAGCGCGTTTCGGGCTCGGACTTGGCCTGAGGCCCCGGCCAGCGCCGCGGGTCGCGCTGGGTGCGTTGCACCCAATGGGTCTGCGCTTGCTGCACCCAACCCTGGGTCGGGAAGTTGCGGTTCAAGTCCACATTGCGGGCATTGGTGCGGGTGGGTTTGGCCTTGAGCAAGCCGTCCGGGTTGACCACCGGCACAAAGCGCCAGTTCACCGCTGCCGGGTTCTCCACGGCCAGGTTGAGCCAGCGAAACACCAATGAGACCGAGGACAT
>JAYUPO010000303.1:0-3629 GCA_043760085.1 Burkholderiales bacterium | reverse complement strand
GCCGGCGCAACAGCCGCAGCCCCTCACCCGCCGCGGGGCTGCGCTTCGAATGGCAGAACTTCGCACAAAGCACCGTGCTGTACGTGGTGGCCACCTGGAAGAACGAGCGCGGTGTTTCGTGCTCCACGCGCTACTCGGTGGACCGCCACGGCTTGCCCGGCGCGCTGGACAAGGCCATTGAAGCGCGCACGTCTTGCGGCGCGCCCCAGCCCGACCGCAAGGCCCTGCTCAAGGCGCTGAAGGCCAAGCACGCCGAGCAGGCTTGAGAGTCTGAGCCCACGCCGCGCAGGCGGGCCTGGCGATGAGCCTGCCCGGCCGCCCGAAAGGCGAATACCGCAGTGCGCAGCACGAAGGTACACCAGTGAGCGCTGACGGCATCTTCATCAGCTACCGGCGCAGCGACGCGCAGTTCGCGGCCGGGCGCCTGGCCGACGCGCTGGTGCGTGAATTCGGCCACGAGCGCATCTTTCGCGACATCGACGACATCGACGCCGGCGCCGATTTCGTCGACACGCTCGAACAGGCGCTGGCCGAATGCAAGGTGATGCTGGTCATCATCGGCAGCCAGTGGTTGACGCTGTGCGACGCCCAGGGCCGGCCGCGCATCCACGACGACGGCGATTGGGTGCGCCAGGAAATTGCCCGCGCACTGAAGCGTGGCATTCGCGTGGTGCCGGTGCTGCTTGAACGCACCGACATCCCGCCAGACGCCGCCTTGCCCGAAGACCTGAAAGCTCTGACGCGCCGCCAGGCGCTGCGCCTGGCCGACGAGCAATGGGCCCGCGACGTGGCCGCGCTGGTGGCCGCGTTGCGCCCGCATGTGAGCACCCCGGCCAGCCCGGCGCCTGCGGCTGCCACGCAGGCTGCGCCCACACGCCTGCCGCAGGCGGCGGCGTTTGAAAACGTCGCCGGCCGGGTGGGCTCGGGCGTGCGCACCGGGTTGACCTGGGTGATGCGCGTGCTGCTGGGCCTGCTCGCCTTGCTGCTGTTCTTAACCTTCCTTTTAGTGCGTGCCTGCAACGACGAAACGCCGGACATGGCCGGGCGCTGGGTGTCCGCCGAGGGCTGGGTACTGGAATTCGAGCCGCAACAACACGAAGGCACGAAGCGCTACCAGGTGCGCGGCAGCGCGGGCAACGCCGGCCGCCTGGAATGCCTGGGCAGCCCCAGCATGTTCGGCGCGCTCGAGCTGCAATGCAAACTGGTGCCCGGCAGTGGCGCGGCCGACACCTTCGCTTGCGAGAACCTCTACATCAGCGGCACGCCCTTGACGGCCACGGGCGACTGCAAATGGCCGCGCGACGGCAGCACGCGCAAGCTGGCGCTCAAGCGCTGAGCGCGCCGACGCGCACAACGGCGCCTTGCCGCGCACCATCGCTTCACCTTCACACCTGCACCCAGCACCATGAACATCCTTCGCTTCACCGACCTGTGCCAAGCCGGCCGCGCCGCCGGCCAGCGCGTCTTCATCCGCGCTGACCTGAACGTGCCGCTCGACGACACCGGCCACATCACCGAAGACACGCGCATCCGCGCCTCGATGCCGTGCATCGAGTTGGCGCTGCAAGCCGGCGCCGCGGTGATGGTCACCTCGCATTTGGGCCGCCCCACTGAAGGCGCCTTCAAGCCTGTAGATTCGCTCGCCCCCGTGGCCGCGCGCATGGCCGAATTGCTGGGCCGGCCTGTGCCGCTGCTGAGCAACTGGGTCGACGGCGTGAGCGTGGCGCCGGGCCAGGTGGTGCTGCTGGAAAACTGCCGCCTGAACAAGGGCGAGAAGAAGAACGATGAAGCGCTTTCGCGCAAGCTCGCCGCGCTGTGCGACATCTTCGTGCACGACGCTTTCGGCACCGCGCACCGCGCCGAAGCCACCACCTACGGCATCGCGCAGTTCGCGCCCATCGCCTGCGCCGGCCCGCTGCTGGCGGCCGAGATCGACGCCATCTTGCAAGCCCTGGCCAACCCGAAGCGGCCCCTCATCGCCATCGTGGCGGGCAGCAAGGTCAGCACCAAGTTAACCATCCTGCAAAGCCTGGCTGCGAAGGTCGATGGCCTGATCGTCGGCGGCGGCATTGCCAACACCTTCATGCTCGCGGCGGGCTTACCCATCGGCAAAAGCCTGGCCGAGGCCGATTTGCTGGAGCAAGCGCGCAGCGTGATGGCCGCGATGAAGGCGCGCGGCGCCGAGGTGCCGATTCCGCTGGACGTGGTGGTTAGCAAGACCTTTGCCGCCGACGCGCCGGCCACCGTGAAGGCGGCCGACCAGGTGGCGGCTGACGAGATGATCCTGGACATCGGCCCGCAGACATCAGCCTTGCTGGCGCAAAAGTTGAAGGCCGCCGGCACCATCGTCTGGAACGGCCCGGTCGGCGTGTTCGAGTTCCCGGCCTTCGCCCACGGCACCGAAGCCATCGCGCGCGCCATTGCCGCCAGCCCGGCGTTCAGCATCGCGGGCGGCGGCGACACGCTGGCGGCCATCGCCAAATACGGCATCGAAAAAGACGTGGACTACATCTCCACCGGCGGCGGCGCGTTCCTCGAAGTGCTGGAAGGCAAGCAACTGCCGGCGTTCGAGATCCTCGAACGCCGCGCCGCGCCGCGCAGGCTTGATGAACGTACCCCGCCGGTAACTCCCCGGCGCAGCGGGCACTGATAATCCCGCGCCCCCCGGATTCACCCTTTGAACGCCTGCCTGCTGGAGTTGTCATGCCCCGTGCCACCAAGATCGTCGCCACCCTCGGCCCTGCCTCCAGCTCGGCCGACGTGCTGGAGCGGCTGCTGCGCGCCGGCGTGGATGTGGTGCGGCTGAACTTCAGCCACGGCACGACGCAAGACCACATCGACCGCGTCACGCTGGTGCGTGAATTGGCGCGAAAGGTGGGCAAGCCGGTGGCGCTGATGGCCGACCTGCAAGGGCCCAAGATCCGCGTGGGCAAGTTCCTGAACGGCAAGGTCGAACTCATCAACGGCGCCGAATTCGTGCTCGACGCCGCGCGCGCCGAGCCCGGCGACGAGCATGGCGTGGGGCTCGATTACAAGGAGCTGCCGCGCGATGTGAAGCCTGGCGACTGCCTGCTGCTCAACGACGGCATGATCGTGCTGACGGTGAAAGACGTTCGCGGCGAGCGCGTCATCACCACCGTGAAGGTGGGCGGCGAACTGAGCAACAACAAGGGCATCAACAAGCAGGGCGGCGGCCTCACCGCGCCGGCGCTCACGGCCAAGGACATGGACGACATCAAGACCGCCATGGCCTGCAAGTGCGACTACGTGGCGGTGAGCTTCCCGAAGAGCGCCACCGACATGGAAATGGCGCGGCAACTGTGCAACGTGGCCGGCGAGCCGTTCAGGCACAAGCCGGCGCTCATCGCTAAGATCGAACGCAGCGAGGCGATACCGCAACTCGAAGCCATCCTCAAGGCCAGCGACGGCATCATGGTCGCGCGCGGTGACCTGGCCGTTGAAGTGGGCGCGGCCACCGTGCCGGCGCTGCAAAAACGCATGATCAAGATGGCGCGTGAACTCG
This sequence comes from Burkholderiales bacterium, assembly GCA_043760085.1. Taxonomy (GTDB): domain Bacteria; phylum Pseudomonadota; class Gammaproteobacteria; order Burkholderiales; family Burkholderiaceae_C; genus Rubrivivax. Next base: position 106 of record JAYUPO010000303.1, on the reverse strand, counting down.
ACAAGCTGACCATCACCGCCACGCAGATGATGGAAAGCATGATCAACGCGCCGGTGCCCACGCGCGCCGAAGTGAGCGACGTGGCCAACGCCGTGCTCGACGGCAC
>JAYUPO010000302.1:0-1510 GCA_043760085.1 Burkholderiales bacterium | reverse complement strand
CGCGCCAGCCGCCGAACGGCGTGGCGATGCTGAACTGCTTGTAGGTGTTGATCCACACCGTGCCGGCTTGCACCGCGCGGCCCACGCGCCAGGCGCGTTGATAGTCGCGCGTCCAGATGCCGGCGGCCAGGGCGTAGACACTGTCGTTAGCCTGGGCCAGCAAGTCGGCTTCATCATCGAACGGCAGGGCCACCAGCACCGGGCCGAAGACTTCTTCCTGGCAAATTGCCTGGTCGTTGCGCAGGCCTTCCAGAATGGTGGGCAGGTAGTAGCAGCCGGCGTTCAAGTCTTCGCCGTTCAGGCCGGTGCCACTGGCCGGTGCGCCGCCGCACAGCAGCCGGGCGCCATCGGCCAGGCCGCGCTGCACAAAGCTGGCCACGTGCTTGCGATGCGCCTGGCTCACCAGCGGGCCCATTTGGGTGCGTTCGCTCACCGGGTCGCCCACACGCAGGGCTTGGGCCATTGCGGTTAACCGTTCGATGAAGGGGGCATACAGGCGCCGCTGCACGAACAGGCGTGAACCGGCGATGCACGATTCGCCTGATGAACTGAAGATGCCGTACAGCACACCCGCCAGGGCCTGCTCCATGTCGCAATCCTCGAACACCATGGTCGGTGACTTGCCGCCCAGTTCGAGCGACACGCCCATCATCTTGTCGGCCGCGGCATGCGCAATCTGCCGGCCGGCGGCCGTGCCGCCGGTGAAGGCCACGCGCCGCACCAGCGGGTGCTTCACCAGCGCATCGCCGACCACCGAGCCCTTGCCAGGCAGCACGCTGACCATGCCCTTGGGCACGCCCGCCGCTGCGCAGATGCGCGCCAGTTCCAGCGCCAGCAGCGGCGTGATCTCGGCCGGTTTGAGCACCACCGCATTGCCCGCGGCCAGGGCTGGTGCGAGTTTTTGCGCTTCGCTGGCGATGGGCGAATTCCACGGCGTGATGGCGGCCACCACACCCAGCGGTTCGTGCACGCTCAGCGTGAGCTGCTCACCGCGCATGGGCGTGATTTGCTCCTCTAACGTTTCACATGCGGCGGCAAAGAACTGGAACGTGCCGGCGGCGCTGTCGACCAAGGCGCGGGTTTCGTTGATCGGCTTGCCGTTGTCGCGGCGCTGCCATTGCGCCAACTCTTCGCGCCGCGCACGGATACCTTCGGCCACGCGCAGCAACACCGTGGCGCGCTGGTGCGGCTTGCGCCGCGCCCAGTCGCCGTGGGTGAAGGCGTGGTGGGCGCACTCAACCGCCTCGCTGGCATCGGCCGCGCTGGCGGCGTTCAGCTCGGCGCTCACGCTGCCATCTGCCGGGTACAGGCTGGCGTAGGCCTCGCCGCGGCCCATGCGCCATTCACCCGCCACGTTGATCGGCAGCGCGCGCAGCGGCAGTTGCGCCTGCAGCGGATCGATCATGTCGCGGCTTTCACCGGCGGGCCGGCAAATGCGGTCTTGAAGGCGCCCACGCTGAGCATGTCCACTTCCAGCATTTTCGGGCCGGGGTGTTTTCCCAGTTCAGCC
>JAYUPO010000301.1:0-9526 GCA_043760085.1 Burkholderiales bacterium | reverse complement strand
CGAGCCCGGCCTGCCGTACCAGCGCCCGCCCTTGTCCAAGGGCTACCTGCTGGGCAAGGTGGCGCGCGACAGCCTGCGCTTTCGCCCGGCCGAGTTCTACGACACACAGCGCATCAGCCGCGTGCACGCCCGCGCCACGGCCATCGACCGTGTCGCACGCAGCGTGCGGTTTGACGACGGCAGCGTGCGCGGCTATGACCACCTGGTGCTGGCCCTGGGCGCGCGCAACCGCGTGCCCGCGGTGCCCGGCATCGAGCTGGCCGGCGTGTTCGGCCTGCGCACCCTAGCCGACGCCGATGCGCTGGCGCCGCGCCTGGTTGAAGGCCATCGCGCCGTGGTGGTGGGCGCCGGCTTCATCGGCCTGGAGTTTGCCGCCGCCGCAGCCGCACGCGGCATGCAGGTGCAGGTGCTGGAACTGGCCTCGCGCCCCATGGCGCGGGCCTTGAGCGCCGACATGGCCGCGCTGTTCGACGCCGGCCATCGCGCGGCGGGCATCGCCTTGAACTATGGCAAGTCGCTGGCGCGCATCACCGGCGCCGATGGGCAGGTGAACGGTGTCGAAACCGACCTGGGCCTGCATCTGCACGCCGACCTGGTGGTCTATGGCGTTGGCGTGCAGCCCAACAGCGAACTGGCGCAGACCGCGGGGCTGGCGGTGGGCAACGGTGTGGTGGTGGATGCGCTGCTCCTCACCAGCGACGCCGCCATCTCGGCCCTGGGCGACCTGGTGTCGTACCCCTCGCCCTGGGCGCAGGCCGAGGTGCGTTTGGAGTCGGTGCAAAACGCCATGGACCAGGCGCGCACCGTGGCCGCCCGCCTGGCCGGCAAGCCCGCCGTGCCGTACACCGCGCTACCCTGGTTCTGGAGCGACCAGGGCGACATGCGCTTGCAGATTGCCGGGCTGTCACACGGCGCCGACCAGACCGTGAAGCTCGGTGCGGCTGAAGAGAAGAGTTTGAGCGTGCTGTGCTTCCGCGCCGGCCGGCTGGTGGCGGTGGAATCGTGCAACCGCACGGCTGACCACATGGCCGCGCGCAAGGTGCTGGCGCGTTCGCCGGGGCTTACTGTTGAGCAGGCGCGTGCGCCCGGGTTTGATTTGAAGGCGTTTGAAGCGGCGACGCGGCCTGCGGTGTGACTGGCGGTGCAGCACGGCGGCTGCGAACCAGCGCCTGTGCAGTGCCAAGATAGGTCTGGGCCAAGAACGCCCGAGCGCATACATTGCGCCCGATGCCCGCCCAGGTCTTCATCAGCTACCGCAGCGCCGACGGCAAGGACAAGGCCACCGCGCTGGCGCGCGAGTTGGGCGCGGTGTTCGGCCACGACACCATCTTTCTGGACAAGGACGATCTGGCCGGCGGCCGCAACTGGCGCGAAGAAGTGGCCGGCGCGCTGGGCCAGCGGCCGGTGCTGCTGCTGCTGGTCACGCCGCTGTTGGTCAACGCCACCGATGCCCAGGGCCGGCCGCGTTTGCTGGATGAAAGCGACCCGGTCAAACGTGAGCTTGAACAGGCCTTGGCGGCGGGAGCACGGGTGATCCCCGTGCTGGGCGACGGCCTGGGCGATGCACCTGATGTCAGCACCTGGCCGGCGCCGCTGAACCAACTGGCTGATCTGACCTGGCGCCGCCTGCGCGCCTACGACTGGGCGGCCGATGTGCAGCGCCTGGCGCAAGACCTGCGCGCCCATGGCGTGGCGCCCGTCATGGCCGCCCCCACCGCGCCGCCGCGCTGGCGCCGCGGGCTGCTGGCCGCTGCCGCGGTGGTGCTGGTTGCAGCGCTGGGCCTTTACGCCTGGCTGGCGCGGCCTGACCCCACCCACCTGGCCGGGCGCTGGCAGGTCAACTGGGTGCGCGGCGAGCAGGCCGTGCTGGTCTTCACGCAACAGGGCAATGAAGTCGCGTTCACCAGCGAGCCGGTAGACGTGAGCCAGCGCGCGGACTGGGCGCCATACCGCAGCTTCTGGCGCGAACGTGGCGGCGCCGAGTTGCGGCAAGTGGTGTACCGCGGCGCCGGCACGCTGCGCCGCGACCCCGGCGTGGCGCCGCTGGCCGACATCGCCTTGAAGGTGCAGGCCGTGCCCGGCAACGAAGACATCGACAGCGGCAACCTGACGTTCAGCTTCAGCGGCGAACAGGGCCAAGGCAAGCAATGGCTCAACGGCGAGCAGGCCGAACACACGGCCACACTGAAGCGCCTGCGCTGACCACACCAAGTTGAAGCGCCTGCGCTGAATACATCAAGGGGTAAGACATGGCCAACGAGATCCGCTTCACGTTGCAAGGCGAAGTCGAAGAACCCGCCGCCACCAGCCGCGGCGCCCACGCCACGCACGGCACGCGCGTGGTCAAGCGCGTGCGTTTGGGTTCCACGCGCGGCCAGGCCAGTACGCAAAGCCTGGTGGCGCGCGTGGGGCAAGACGTGGTGGTGCTGCACATCAACGGCGGCCCCAGCCTCACGCTGCACCCCGAAAGCGCGGCCGCACTGATGCGAGCCCAAACCGCGGGCTCCACAGGCCGCAGCGCGGTGTTGCCCGACGGCAGCGTTGAAGTGCCGATGCAACTCGGCTGGCCCGGCCTGGAGCAGGCCGCCGGCGCCACGGCCGCGGCACGCGGCGCCAGCCGCGGCTGGCTGGGGCAGGTGTTTGCCAGCGCGATGGAAGTCGTCACCGGCCAGTCCGGGCAGCCCATGGCCAAACTCTCCAACCTGGCCGCTGCGGCCGTCACGCTCAAGCTCGATGGCCAGGTGGACCCCGGCGTTTACGCCCTGCAACCCGGCGCGCTGAACAAGCTCAAGGGCAGCGGCTACAAGCTCGACGCCGTGCCCGCCGCGCCCACCGGCCAGCCGCTGCTGGTGTTGATCCACGGCACCTTCGTTGACACCACCAGCACCTTCGGCAAGTTCTGGGCGCAGTACCCGCAGCGCGTGCGCGAGCTGTTCAGCTTCTACGCCAACCGCGTTTATGCGCTGGACCACCGCACCATGGGCGACAGCCCCATCACCAACGCGCTGCAACTGGTGCGCGCCTTGCCGGCTGGCGCGGTGCTGCACCTGCTCACCCATTCACGCGGTGGCGTGGTGGCCGAGGTGCTGGCCCGCGCTTGCGCCCAGCAGGGGCTGGACGATGAGTCGCTGAGCGGCTTCACCGCCGCCTATGCCACCGAGCGCGCTGATCTGCTGGCGCTGGCTGAACTGTGCCGGCAGAAGAACATCTCGGTGCAGCGGATGCTGCGCGTGGCCTGCCCGGCGCGTGGCACGCTGCTGGCGTCGGGCCGGCTCGATGCCTACTTGTCGGTGCTGCAATGGCTGCTCAACGCCGCCGGCATTCCAGTGGCCGGCGCGCTGGTCGACTTTCTCGATGAAGTGGCGCGCGTGCGCGGCGACCCGGCGCAACTGCCCGGGCTGGAAGCGCTGATGCCCACGTCACCACTGGTGCTGTGGCTCAACGGCGTGGCCGAGCGCGATGAACCCCTGGCCAGCGAGTTGCGCGTGGTGGCCGGCGACATGCAGGGCGATTCGATCGGCTCGTGGCTCAAGGTCTTGATGAGCGACGCCTTCTACTGGACCGACAACGACCTGGTGGTGCAGACGCGCTCGATGTACGGCGGCACGCCGCGCGGTGGCTTGGGCGGTGCGGGCAGTGGCGGCGCGGCGCAGTTCCTGCTCGACCGCGGCGCCGGGGTCAGCCACTTCATTTACTTCAGCAATGAGCGCACCGCCGCGGCCGTGGTGGCGGGGCTGACGCAGGCCCGGCCCGAGGGCTTTGCCACCATCGGCCCGCTGTCGTGGCAGGGTGACGATGCTTCGGGCTCGCGCGCCGCGCGCACCGTGCCCACGCCCGCGGCCGACGCCGCCCAGCGCCCGGCGTTGATCTTCCTGCCCGGCGTGCTGGGCTCGAACCTGAAGAGTGGCGACCGCCGCATCTGGCTGAGCCTGAACTTCTTCAACCGCCTGAGCCGCCTGCGCTGGGACCCGCTGGGCAACCCGGGTGTCACGCCCGACGGCGTGGTGGGCCGCGTCTATGGCGACCTGGCCGAGTACCTGCGCGGCACGCATGAGGTGATCGTGTTCGACTACGACTGGCGCGCGCCGATGGAGGCCGAGGCGCGCCGCCTGGGCGCCGTGCTGGAACGCGAAATCGCCTTGCGCCAGGCCAGCAAACAGCCGGTGCGCATGCTGGCCCATTCGATGGGTGGGCTGCTGGCGCGCACGGTGCAGCTCGAATGCCCTAACGTTTGGAACGACTGGATGGCCCGGCACGACACGCGGCTGCTGCTGCTGGGCACGCCCCATGCCGGCGCCTGGACGCCGATGCAGGTGCTGTCGGGTGACGACACCTTCGGCAACACGCTGGTCGCAATGGGTGGGCTGTTCGCCAACCATGCCACGCGCCAGTTGATCGCCAACCTGCCCGGCTTCGTGCAGTTGCAAGCCGGCTTGCTCGACAACGATGGCGCGCTGGCGCAAGAAGCCACCTGGGCCGAACTGAGCGAGCGCGACCAGCGCTTGGCGCGCCAGTACAACGCCTGGCACAGCGGCGAAGCACAGCTTGAAGCCTACCGCTGGGGCGTGCCGCCGCAGGCCGTGCTCGACCAGGCCGCGGCGCTGCGCCGCCGGCTCGACGGCCAGGCGGCCGCGCTGCAGGCCTGCGCCGCCAAGCTGGTGCAGGTGGTGGGCCAGGTGCGCTTCACCCCCACCGGCATGAGCGTGGGCGCGGGTGGCGTGGAATACCTCGACGCACCGCAGCGCGGCGACGGCCGCGTCACCTGGGACAGTGCCTTGCTGCCCGGCGTGGCCACCTGGCTGCTGCCGGTGGCGCATGACAAGCTGCCGGCCTGCGCCGAAGCGTTTGACGACTATGTGAAGCTGTTGCTGGGCCAGAAGCCCGACCATCTGGCGGTGCTGGACGTGGCCGCCACCCTGGCCAAGCCGCCCGCGCCCGACTCGCTGCGGCGCAGCCGCCCGGCGCGCGCCAGCACGGCCGAGCCGCCGCCGGCCACGCTGGAACAGGCCTTTGCCATGGTTGACGACGGCGCGGCGGCGGCCACCGGCAACGGCACCGGCGCCAGCAGCCACCGCCCTGCGCTGCGCGTGCAGGTGGTCAACGGCGACTTGCGTTTCGTGCAGGGCGCGCTGCTGCTGGGCCACTACCGCGCGCTTGAACTCAGCGGCACCGAAGCGGTGGTCGACCATCTGCTGGGCCAGCGCATGAGCGAGTCCCTGGCCACCGGCCTGTACCCCGCCTCGCCGGGTTCGCACCAGGTGTTTGTCAACCGTTCACGTAACTTGCGCAACCCGCTGCTGCCACCGCAACCGGCGGCCGTGGTGGTGGCCGGCCTGGGCGATGAAGGCAAGCTAAGCGCCACCGAGCTGGTGCACACCATTCGCCTGGCGGTGCTGGCGCACGCCCAGCATGTGCTGCAAAACGCGCCGGCCACGCAAGCGCCGCCGCCCTTCGAGCTGACGGCCACGCTGGTGGGCAGCGGCGGGCCGGGCATTTCGCCCGGCATCTCCGCCCAACTGGTGGCGCAGGGCGTGCGCGAGGCCGATGAGCAACTGCAAGACACCGGTTGGCCGCGCGTGGCCGGCTTGACGCTGATCGAGTGGTACCTCGACCGCGCCGGCGAAGCCTGGCTGGCCTTGCAGGCCCAGGCCCAGGCCACGCCCGGGCGCATCGACCTGGCGCGCGCGGTGAAGGAGGGCACCGGCGGCCTGCGCCGCGCGCTCGAAGGCAACTACCGCGGCGCCGCGCACGACCTGATCAGCGCCGTGCAGACGCTGGATGAAAACCAGCAGCCGCTGATCACCTACACCGTGGACACGCGGCGCGCGCGCTCTGAAGTGCGCGCCCAGCGCGCCCAGGGGCCGCTGCTGGAGCAGTTGGTGAAAAGCGCATCGAACGACGGCAACCGCGACGCGCAAATCGGCCGCACGCTGTTCAACCTGCTGGTGCCCATCGAGCTGGAGCCCACCCTGGCCGGCAGCAGCGAAATGCTGCTGGAGCTGGACGCCGCCACCGCGGCCATCCCGTGGGAGCTGCTCAACACCGACGCCGCGCAAACCCATTGCGACCCGCGGCCCTGGGCCATCCGCACCAAGCTGCTGCGCAAGCTGCGCACGGCCAACTTCCGTGACGCGGTGCGCGACGCCAGCCGCGAAGACCATGTGCTGGTGATCGGCGAGCCGAAGTGCGACGCGACCAGGTACCCGCCCTTGCCCGGTGCGCGCGCCGAAGCGCAGGCCGTGGCGCTGCAACTGGCCGATCAATTGGGGCCGGACAAGGTGACCGCGCTGGTCTCGGGCAGTGACGATTCGCGCAGCATCATCAACGCGCTGTACAGCCAACACTTCCGCGTGGTGCATGTGGCCGGGCATGGCGAACCCGGCGCCAACGGTGGGGTGGTGCTGTCAGACGGCATTTTTCTGGGGGCCAATGAAGTGCGCGCCATGCGCACCGTGCCCGAACTGGTGTTCCTGAACTGCTGCCACCTGGGCGGGCGCGACGCCGCTGCGCTGACGCAACATCTGACGTATGACCGCGCCGCCTTCGCCGCCAACATTGCCGACGAGCTGATCCGCGCCGGCGTGCGCTGCGTGGTGGCCGCCGGCTGGGCGGTGGAAGATGGCCCGGCCGAACTCTTCGCCACCACCTTCTACGCCGCCTTGCGCCGCGGCGAACGCTTCAGCCACGCCGTGGCGCAAGCGCGCGAGGCGGCCTGGGAAGCCAACCCGCAAGGCAACACCTGGGCCGCCTACCAGTGCTATGGCGACCCGGGCTGGCGCTGGCGCGACAGCGCGCACGCCAACGTCCAGGCCAAACCCAACCCGCTGGCCGAGTACGGCGCTGTGTCGTCGGCGCTGGCGTTGAACCTGGCGCTGGACACCCTGGCCGTGCGCTGCCGCTACAGCAATCCGGGCCAGGGCCAGCCCCAGGCCCAGCCGGTGCACGACAAGCTGCATGCGCTGGAAGACCGCTTTGCGCCGCTATGGGGCAGCCAAGGCACAGTGGCCGAGGCCTTTGGCGCGGCCTATGCCGAGGCCGGCGATACGGCCCGCGCCATCGGCTGGTACCGCCGCGCCGAAGCCGCGCTCGACGGCAGCGCCTCGTTCCGCTGCGCCGAGCAGTTGGCCAACCTGATTGCGCGCAGCGCCGAGAAAGACGCTGACCTGGCGCGCGCCGAAAGTGGCTTGGCTGAGGCCGTGCAGCGGCTGCACACGCTGTGCGCGCTGCAAGCCACGCCCGAGCGCCAGGCCTTGCTCGGCAGCGCCTACAAGCGCCAGGCGCTGCTGCATGCGCGCCAGGGCCGGCGGCGCAGCGAACTGGCCGCTTTGCGCCAGGCCGTGCACCACTATGAACGCGCCGAGCGCCTGGCCGCGGCCGGCCAGGCCAGCAACTTGTTCTACCCGGCGCTGAACGGCCTGGGCGTGCAGATGCGGCTGGCCGCGCTGGAGCGCAAGACGCTGAAGTGGCCGCGCGCGCGGCTGGCGGCGATCGATGCGTCGCTGAAGGCCGCGCAGGCCGCGGCGCCCGACTTCTGGTGCGAGGTCGGTGCCATCGAGCTGCGCTTGTACCGGGCCGTGGCCGCGCGCCGCCTGGCCCGCTTGGCCGACGACCTGGCTGACGCCTTCAACAACCTGGCCCTGCGCGTGGCCGCACCGCGGTTGTGGGATTCGGTGGCCACCAACGAGCGCATGGTGCTCGAACCCTATGCGCAGCGCGCCGACGCGCCCGAGGCCAAGGCCGCGCGCCTGCTGCTGGCCACGTTGGCGGCGCTGGCCGCCCCGGCTGCCCCGGCCAGTGCGGACAATGCCGCCTCACCATGAAACCGCACGCCTTCATCGCCATGCCCTTCGGCCCCAAGCCCGGGGCCGACGGCCAGTTGATCGACTTCAACCGCGTCTACGCTGAATACATAAAGCCGGCGCTGGAAGCGGCCGGATTCGAGGTCTTCCGGGCTGACGAGGAACAGCGCGCCGGCGACATCCGCGCCGACATGTTCCAGGAGCTGCTGGTGGCCGACCTGGTGGTGGCCGACCTGACGCTCGACAACCCTAACGTTTGGTATGAGCTGGGCGTTCGCCACGCGCTGCGCCAGCGCGGGGTGATCCTGGTGCAGGGCCCGCGCGCGGCGCAGCCGTTCGACATCTACACCGACCGCAAGCTGCGTTATGGACTGAAAGACGGCGCGCCCGACCCGGCCCAGCTTGAGGCCGACAGGCTGCGCCTCACAGACATGGCGCGCGAGACATTGGCCGCCCCCACGGCGCGCAAGGTCAGCCCGGTGTATGCGCTGCTTGACCATTTGCGCGAGCCGCAATGGCGCGACCTGCTGCTGGCCGGCGGCAACGAATATGCGCAGGTGTTCAAGAGCTGGTCGCAGCGCATGCGGGTGGCGCGCGACAAGCAGCGCGCCGGCGACCTGCTGGTGCTGGCCGACGAAACGCCCACCCAGGCGCTGTGGCTGGAAGCCAAGCGCATGGCCGGGGCCAGCCTGCTCACGCTGGGCCACTTCGACCTGGCGCTGGAGCAGTTTGATGCTGCGCTGGAAGTGGTCCCCGACGACCTGGTTTGCCGTGAAAAGAAGGGCGTGTGCCTGGGCCGCCTGGGCCGCCCGGAAGAAGCCGACGCCTGGGCCCAGGCCTTCACCGACGAGCACCCGCGCAACCCCGACGCCTGGGCCCTGCTTGGCCGCCTGGGCAAGGAAGACTGGATCTCGCGCTGGCGGGTGGTGGCTGGGACGCCGGGCGAACCCGGCGGCGCCACCGTCACCAGCGCGCAGATGCGTGCCAGCGCAGAGGGCGAAGACGCCACCCTGGCTGACGCCATCACGCCCTACGCCGGCGCGTTCAGGGCCGACCCGCTGCATTACTACTCGGGCATCAATGCCTTGACGCTGACCGTGCTGCGCCAGCACCTGGGCGGGCCGGCCACACCCGAGGAGATTGAAGAATTGCTCGGCGGCGTGCGCTGGGCCGCGCTGGCCGCGCAGGCGCGTGAACCGCGCAGTTATTGGCCGCGCGCGACGCTGGCCGAAATCTCGCTGCTGTGCCGCCGCGACACCGCGGCCGTGGCGCGCGACTTCAAGGCCGCCATGGCCGCCGCCGAGCGCGACTGGTTTGCGCTCGACTCCACGCGCCAGACGCTGACCCTGCTGCGCGACGTGGCGTTCCAGGCGGCCGAAACGGCCGCCGCCTTGCACATCGTCGAGGCCGAAATCGCCCGCGTAGCGCCGCCCCTGAAGCCGAACAAGGTGCTGCTCTTTTCCGGCCACATGGTTGACGCGCCGGGGCGCACGCCGCCACGCCTGCCCAGCGCCTGGGTGCCGCAGGCCGCGGCCGACATCGAGGCCGTGCTTGATGAACTGGGCGTGGCTGCCGGCGACCTGCTGCTCACGCAAGGCGCGGCCGGCGGCGACCTGCTCTGCGCCGAAGGTTGCCTAGCGCGCGGCGCGCGCGTGCAACTGCTGCTGCCGCAGGCCGAGCCGCAGTTCATTCAAGACTCGGTGTTGCGCAGCGACCTGGGCGAAGCC
>JAYUPO010000300.1:0-9541 GCA_043760085.1 Burkholderiales bacterium | reverse complement strand
ATACCCCGAAGAGGTTGATGCGCTGCTGCTACCCTGGTTGGCCCGGCACACCAAGGCTGAGCTGGAGGCCATTGCCCTGCGCCACAACCTGATCGTCGCGCCGGTGCATGAATTCGAGCAAGTCCTGCGCACGCCGCAGTTTGCGCAGCGTGGGTTCTTGCAATCCACCCGCGTGGCCGGTCATGCGGTGCTGGCGCCCGGCCTGCCGTTTCACACGCTGGCGTCGCGCAGCGAGGGTGCGAGCGACATCAGCGCCAGCCTGCTCAGCGCAACCGGCAGCTTGCCCACGGAAGCGCCTGGCGCCATCAGCCTGCCATTGAGCCGGCCGTTGCAAGGCCTGCGCGTGCTCGACTTCGGCTGGGTCTGGTCTGCCCCCTGGGTGGGCACCATGTTGGCTGAGCTGGGGGCGCAGGTCATCAAGGTCGAGCATGCCTTGCGGCCAGACAACCTGCGCCTGGCCGGCAAGGTGCTGCGTGGCGGCAAGGTGGTGGAAGGGCCGAGCATGGAGATGTCGCCCATGTTCCACCAGGTCAACCATGGCAAGCTGGGCATCACGCTGAATGCCAAGGCGCCGCAGGCCGTGGCACTGGCCAAGCGGCTGGTGGCGATGAGCGACGTGGTGATCGAAAACATGTCGCCCGGCGCCATGGATCGCAGCGGCCTGGGCTTCGACGCGCTGCACGCCGTGAACCCGCGCCTGGTGATGCTGGCCATGTCGGCGGCGGGCCAGTTCGGCAGCATGGCGGCGATGCGCGCCTACGCGCCGACCATGTCGTCCTTCGTCGGCCTGGAGGCGTTGGTCGGCTACCCCGGCGAACCACCGATCGGCGCGCTGAACTTCGGCCTGGGCGACCCGAATGCCTCGGTGCACGGGCTGCTGGCCTTGCTGGCCGCGCTGCGCCGCGTTCGCGCCACGGGGCAGGGCTGCTACATCGACCTGTCGCAGGTCGAGGCGCTGCTTGGTGTGTTGCGCCCCCACTTGCTGGCCGCACAGGTGCACCAGCGCCAGCCCGTGCCTAGCGGCAATGCCCACCCCGACATGGCGCCGCACGGCATCTACCCGGCCGCCGGGGCCGACGCCTGGTTAACGATTGCGGTGAGCAGCGACGCGCACTGGCAGGCCCTGTGTGCGCTGGCGCCCGACGCGCCATGGGCGAGTGATGCGCGCCACGCCAGCCAGGCCGGCCGCCAGGCGCGCGCCGCAGAGATCGACGCCGCGCTGGCGCGCTGGACGGCGACGCAGCCGCGCGATGAGTTGGTGGCCCGGCTGCGCGCAGCCGGCATCGCGTCGTCGCCCGTGCTGTCGGTACAAGAGCAGTGGCATGACCCGCACCTGGCCGCACGCGGCGTCAAGACCCGCGTGACCATTCCCTTCTACGGCGAAGAAGACATGTTCCGCGCGCCATGGGTCTTCTCCGACTTCACGCCGCAGATCGAGCGCTGCGGCCCGGCCCAGGGCGAGCACAACGATTTTGTGTTTGGCGAACTGCTCGGCCTGCCCGCGGCCGAGATCGCAGAGTTGAAGGCGGCGGGCGTCATTGCCTGACCCGCACCGCAGCAGGACACAGACCATGACTGAACCCGAAACGCCGCCAGACCCCGCCACCGCGCAGGCGCCGGCCTTGTGGCCCGGCGCGCTCGAAGAAGCACGCAGCCTGATCGGCGTGCCGCTGCGCCGCACCAGCCAGACCTGGAACACCGAGGCCGCGCCCGACAGCGTGCGCCATTTCTGCTGGGGCCTGGGCGACGAGAACCCGCTGTTCTGCGACCCGGCCTACGGCGCGGCCACGAAGTGGCGCGCCGCGCTGGCGCCGGGTTGTTTTCTGTACACCATCGACACCACGGTGGTGGCGCCCAAGCTGCGCGGCATTCAGTGGTTGTACGGCGGCACCGATTGGGAGTGGTACCGGCCGATCCGCCACCGCGACAGCTTCACGGTCAAGGCCACCTTGATCGACGCCGTGGAAAAGCGCGGCGGCAAGGCCCGGGCCTTCATCATCCAGACCGGCGAGGTGCTCTACACCAACCAGCACGGCGAACTGGTGTGCCGGGCCCTGGGCCACACCGCGCGCACGCCGCGCGCCAAGGCCAGCGGCGGCCTCAAATACGAGGCGCGTGAGACGCATCGCTATTCACACGACGAACTCGAGCAGATTGCCCAAGCCATTGAAAGCGAAGCACCGCGCGGCGCCACACCGCGCCTCTGGGAAGACGTGGTGGTGGGCAGCGCGCTGCCGCCCTTGCTCAAGGGCCCGTTGAACATCACCGACATGATCTGCTGGTACTCGGGTGGCGGCCACAGCTACCAGGCGCATCGGCGTGCCCACATGCAGCGCAAGCGCCACCCGGCTGACGCCTACATCAACCCCGAAACCGGCGCCCAAGACAGCGCCGCGCGCGGCCACACCGAAGACAAGATGGCGCGCGAAGTCGGCATGCCCGGCGGCTACGACGTCGGCCCGCAGCGCATTTCCTGGCTCGGCCAGTTGCTCGCGCACTGGATGGGTGACGATGGCTTTGTGCGCCGCCTGAACGTGAGCGTGCGCCGGCCCAACATCTTTGGCGATGTGTCGCGCTGCCAGGCCCAGGTGGTTGACAAGCGCGTTGAGCAAGGCGCGCACGTGGTCGACCTGGCGCTGGCGGTGGTGAACCAGTTGGGCGACACCACGGCCCAGGGCACGGCGGTGGTGGAGCTGCCGTCGCGTGCGGGCGCGGTGCGGGTGGCATGAGTGCGCCGGGCCGCCAACGCGCCGGTCTGCTCGGCCACGCCGGGTTCATTCACACCTGCTGACTTCCACCCTCCAGAAGCCGGTAAACATACAGCGACAAGTCCGCGACGAGCCTGTCGTCATGGGTCGACAAGTCCAGGCCTGTCAGCTCGGATCTTGGACAGACGGTGCGCAATGGTCTTCGCTTCACCTTTCATGAATGATGTCATGAATGAGTGCTAGCAATGACTTCATTGACTACAATGCCGATCAACCGGGAGCTTGCACATGGCCACACTCACCATTCGCGATCTGGACGAGACCCTCAAGCGCGATCTTCGTGTGCGCGCCGCGAGCCGCAACCGCTCCATGGAAGAGGAGGCGCGCCAGATTCTGCGCGCTGCACTGCTTGAGTCGCCTGCTCCCGCCAAGGATCTGGCCTCGCGCATCCGTGCCCGGTTTGCCGGGCTGGGCGATCTGGCGTTGAGCGTGCCCACGCGTGAGCCGGTGCGAACTCCGCCCAGCTTTGATCAGGATTCGAAGGCCGTTCGTCCTGCGCCCGCCAAACGACGGGCGCAAGCAAAGCGGCGCGCATGAGTGTTCTGCTCGACACGAATGTGCTCTCCGAGCTCTTGCGCACGCGGCCCGATTCGACCGTGCTCGCCTGGTTTGCCTCGCAGCCTGCAAACGGCCTGTTCGTGAGCGCGGTGACGCAAGCGGAGATGATGCTCGGGGCACGGCTGCTGCCTGCTGGCCAGCGACGTCAACGCCTGGAGCAGGCGCTTGAGGCGATGTTCTTCGAAGACTTCACCGGCCGCATCCTGCCGTTCGACTCGCGCGCCACGGCCGGTTACGCCGCGGTCGTGGCTGCCCGGCGCCGCGCAGGCACGCCCATCTCCCAGTTCGACGGCCAAATTGCAGCGATTGCCCTGAGTCACCGTCTGGCCCTGGCCACGCGCAACGTGTCCGACTTCCAGGGTTGCGGCCTGGTTTTGACGAATCCCTGGGACGCCGGCTGACGTGGCAAGGTGATTCGAAACGCTGGTGCGATGGAAGCCGGCCAGACGGCGATTTGCCCGACAACCGGTTGTGATGCCGAATCCACTTTCTCAATCCCGCACCACCTCACCCCTTGATATCCGCCTTCCTGATCACCGGCGCCCACTTCTCCAGCTCATCGCGAATGCGGCGTTCGAACTCTGCAGGGGTGCTGCTGTGCGGCTCCACATGGCGGCTGGTGAACAGCTTTTGCACGTCGGGCCGGGCCACGGCCTTGGTGATGGCGGCGGTGAGCTTGGCGGCCACCTCGTCGCTCACGCCGCGTGGCGCCAGCAGGCCGAACCAGACCACGCTGGCAAAGCCGGGCACGTCTTCGGCAATGGCGGGCAGGCCGGGCAGCACCTCGGTGCGCTGCGGCGTGGCCACGGCCAGGTAGCGGATCTTGCCGGCCTGCACCATGGCCGCACCGTCCAGCCCGGTGACGAACGCCATGTGCACCTGGCCGCCCGCAAAGGCGGTGACCAGCGGCGCGCCGCCGGCATAGGGGATGTGTTGGAACTTGGTTCCTGCCAGTTCGTTGAAGGCTTCGCTGGTGAGGTGCGAGCTGCTGCCGATGCCGGTGGAGCCGTAGTTCAGCTGCGTGCCCTGGGTTCTGGCCCAGGCGACGAATTCCTTCACCGTCTTGTGCGGGCTGTCGGCCGCCACGGCCAGGATCAGCGGCACGTTCACCACGGTGGCCAGCGGCCTGAAATCTTTCAGCACGTCGTACGGCAGTTTGCGCAGCAGCGAAGCGGTGGCGCTGGGCCCGCTGTTGCCGAAGACCAGCGTGTAGCCATCGGGCGCGGCCTTGGCCACGGCGTCGGTGCCCAGGCTGCCGCCGGCACCGGGCGTGTTGTCGATGATCACCGTCTGGCCCAGCAATTCCTGCAAGGGCTGTTGCAAGGCGCGGGCAAGCTGGTCGGTGGTGCCGCCGGCCGGGTAGGGCACGACGATGTGGATCGGCTTGCTGGGGTAGGCGTCCTGGGCCCAGGCCGGTGCCAGCGCGGCGCAGAGGGTTAACACAGTGATGCAGGCGACAAGGCGGCGGTTGTGTTTCAGCATGGGGTGGGTCTCTGTGCAGGATGTTGCAGGATGAAATGAGCCGCACGCTCGCCGATCATCATCACCGGCGCGCTGGTGTTGCCACCGATCAATGTGGGCATGATCGACGCATCGGCCACGCGCAGGCCTTTTAGGCCGTGCACGCGCAATTGCGCATCCACCACCGCGCTGGCGTCGGTAGCCGGGCCCATCTTGCAACTGCCCACCGGGTGGTAGGTGGTGGCCACGCGCTCGCGGATGTAACGTTCCAGTTCAGCCGCGCTCGCCACGCCGGGGCCGGGCAACACTTCGGCGCCCGACAGCGCTGCCAGCGCGGGGCAGGCAACGATGCGGCGCGCCTCGCGCAAGGCGCGCTTGAGGGTGTCGATATCGGCGTGGTCTTCCAGAAAGTTGGGCCGCATCACGGGCTTGGCAGCGGGGTCGTTGCTGGCCAGCGCCACGCTGCCGCGGCTGCGCGGGCGCAGCACGGCCATGTGCAGGTAGTAGCCGTGCTGGCGCGGCAGCGTGCGCGGGTTGTCTTTCATGCCCACCATGAACGTGTACTGCACATCGGGGCGTTGCAAACCAGGCAGGCTGCGGATGAAGCCGCCGGCCTCGGCCGCGTTCGATGCCAGCATGCCGCTGCGGTTAACGGCGTAGCGCAGCGGCGCCAGCGCCACGCGCGGCGCGGTGCGCCAGCTCAGGGCATATGACTGCGCGCCAGGGTTGAGCATGCCGATGGATACCGTGGGGTGGTCTTGCAGGTTCTGGCCCACGCCGGGCAGGTCGTGCTGCACGGCAATGCTGTGTTCACGCAGATGGCTGGCCGCCCCGATGCCCGACAGCAGCAGCAACTGTGGTGAATTCACCGTGCCGGCGCACAAAATGACCTCATTCGTTGCATCCAGTTCCCGGCGTTGCCCGCCCTGGCGCAAGGTGACGCCTACCGCGCGCGCACCTTGCAGCCGGATGCGTTCCACCAAGGCGCCGGTCAGCAGCGTGAGGTTGGGGCGGTGCAGCACCGGGTGCAGGAAGGCGCGCGAGCTGCTCCAGCGCACGCCGTGGCGCTGGTTCAGGTCGAAGATGCCGAAGCCGTCCTGCTGCGCGCCGTTGAAGTCGTCATTGCGCGCAAAGCCGGCTTGTGCGGCGGCGTTGACGAAGGCATGCGCCAACGGGTTGCTCTGCGCCGGCCGCTGCACCCACAGCTCGCCCTGCGTGCCGTGCCAGGCTGAAGCGCCGCGATCGCAGTGCTCGTGGCGGGTGAAGAACGGCAGCACGTCGGCATGGGCCCAGCCGGGGTTGCCGAGTGCGGCCCAGTCGTCATAGTCGAGCCGGTGGCCGCGCATGTAGACCGTGCCGTTGACCGAAGTGCTGCCGCCCAGCAGCTTGCCGCGCGGGCACGGGATGCTGCGGTTCATCACCCCCGGCCCGCCGGTGAATTCATGCTGCCAGTTGGTGGCGGCATGCGGCAGCAGGAAGATGTTGCCCATGGGCAGCGTGGTCTTGAGGTTCAGCGGGAAGTGCCGGTCCGACGGCCCGGCCTCGATCAACGCCACGCGGCAGCCGGCGTCGGCCGACAAGCGGTTGGCCAACACGCAACCGGCGGCGCCGGCGCCAACGATGATGAAGTCAAAACCAGCGGGGAAGTGGGTAACTGGGGTCACGGGCGAGATTCTTCCAGGCAGAGGCACGGTGCCGCCACGCAGCATGCGCGTGCGCGGCACATGCAGGCAAGGCGGGCCGTCGCACATCAGGTGTGAAAGGCGCGCCGGGCGTTGTGCGCGCGGCGCATGCCGGCCGGCGCAGACTTCGCCAGCGCTGGTTGCGTCGGGGTTCTGCGCCCGTTCGCAGGCATCATCGCGCCCGGGTTGGCCGTGGCCACCCCCCCACACACAGGAGACTTCGATGAACCCTTCACTCCTTCGCCGTGGCCTGCTTGCCGCCGGCGCCGCGCTTGCCGTGGCCTGCACGCCTGCCGCCTGGGCGCAAACCAAGGTGCTGCTGCGCATCTCGACGCCCGCCGTGCCCGACGACTGGCACGGCAAGATGTGGACGGTGTTCAAGGAGGCGCTGGACAAGTCCGCGCCGGGCGAATTCGACGTGCAGATCAACCTCAACGCCACGCTGTTCAAGCAGGGCACCGAACCCGCGGCCATGGCGCGCGGCAACCTGGAGTTGTCGTCGATTTCGGCGTTCGATATCGCCAAGCTGGTGCCCGAGTTTTCAATCTTCACTGCCGGCTATGTGATCCGCGACCCGCAGCACCAGCGCAAGGTGTTCGACGGCCCCATCGGCCAGGAACTGTTCAAGCTGGCCACCGAAAAAATGGACGTCACCTTGCTCACCCCCATCTACCTGGGCACGCGCCAGATCAACCTGCGCGACGTGCGCAACGTGCGCACACCGGCTGATCTGAAAGGTGTGAAGCTGCGCATGCCGGGCAGCAAGGAATGGTTGTTCCTGGGCGAAGCGCTCGGCGCCACCGCCACGCCGCTGGCCTTTGGCGAGGTCTACCTGGGCCTGAAGACCGGCACCATCGACGGCCAGGACAACCCGCTGCCCACCGTGCGCGCGGCCAAATTCTTCGAGGTGACGAAGCAGCTCGTGCTGACCAATCATCTGGTCGATGGCATCTTCATTGCGATTTCAGACAAGGCCTGGAAGGCGATGACGCCGGCGCAGCGGCAGAACGTTCAGGCCGCGGCCGCTGCCGCGGCGGCGTTCAACAACGAAGGCCGCATGAAGGAAGAAGCGCAGATCGTCGACTTCTTCAAGGCGCAGGGCTTGACCGTCACCACGCCGGATGTCGAGGCTTTCCGCAAGGCCGTGCAGGCCGCCTACGCCGCCAGCGACATGGCCAAGGCCTGGCCGGCGGGCATGCTCGAACGCATCAACAACACCAGGTGATGTGGCGCTGGTTGCAGCGCGGCGCCAACGCGGTTGGCGTGGCCCTGTTCGCTGCCCTGTTCTGCGTCTTCATGGTGCAGATCGTGGCGCGCTTTGTCTTCAACCGGCCGCTGCCTTGGACCGATGAGCTGGCGGTGATGCTCTATGTGTGGGTGATCCTGTGGGCCGCGGCCTTCATCGTGCGCGAGCGCGAGCATGTGATGTTCGATCTGGTCTGGAACGCCGCGGGCCGGCGCGCGCGCCTGTGCATGCGCGTGTCAGGGCACGCGATGATCGGCGGCCTGGCGGCTTGGGCATTGCCGGCGTGCTGGGACTATGTGGCTTTTATGCGCCGTGAAGGCACGCCGGTGCTAGGCGTGTCGTTCATGTGGGTTTTCCTGCCGTTCGTGCTGTTGCTGGCCGCACTGGTGGTGCGCAGCGTGAACGGCATCTGGCGCGCGCTGCATGGGCGCGATCTGGAAGACGCCGGGTTGCCCGCAGCATGACAGGCGCTCTGTGGGCCCTGGGCGGGGTGCTGCTGGCCGGCATGCTGCTGCGCATGCCGATCGGCTTTTCAATGCTCGCCGGCGGCATTGCTTACCTGGTGGTGAAGCAACAAGACCTCGGCCTGGCCGCCGAGCAGGTGTGCAACGGCCTGTACAACAGCTACGTGCTGCTGGCCGTGCCGATGTTCGTGCTGGCCGCCAACCTGATGAACGCGGGCACGGTGAGCGAGCGGCTGTTCGACTTCTGCCGCATCCTGGTGGGCCGGCTGCGTGGCGGCCTGGCGCAGGTGGATATTCTGGTCAGCGTGATCTTTTCGGGCATGAGCGGCAGCGCGATTGCCGATGCCGCCGGCCCCGGCCTGGTGACCATCAAGCAGATGCTGAAGAAGCCCGAATATTCGCGCGGCTTTGCCGGCGCGGTGGTGGTGGCCAGCGCCACGCTGGGGCCAATCATTCCGCCGTCCATCCCAATGGTTATTTATGGTCTGGTGTCGGGCGCCTCGGTGGGCGCCTTGTTCCTGGGTGGCGTGGTGCCCGGTGTGGTGATGGCGCTGTTGATGATGGCGGTGGTGCAGGTCATCGCCGTGCGCCGCAACATGCCGCGCGAAGCCCCGGTGCCGCTGCGCGAATGGCCGCGCGTCATCGTCCGCGGTGGCTTGCCGCTGTCGATGCCCGTGGTGCTGCTCGGTGGCATTTACTCGGGCGCGTTCACGCCCACCGAAGCCGCTGCGGTGGCGGCCTGCCACGCGCTGATCTTGTCCACGCTGGTTTATCGCGCCTTGAACTGGCGTCAGTTGGCCGCGGTGGTGCTGGAATCAGCTCGGTCGAGTGCCGTGATCACCTTGATCCTGGCCGGCTCGTTCCTGCTCAACTACGCCTTCACGGCTGAAGGCGTGCCGCAGGCCATGGCGCAGTGGGTGGATGCACTGCACCTTTCGCCGGTGCAGTTCTTGCTGCTGGTGAACGTGATGTTCCTGGTGCTGGGCTGTTTTCTCGATGTCTCGGTGTTGCTGCTGGTCTTCGTACCCATGCTGCTGCCGGCGGTGAAACTGCTGGGCATTGACCTGGTTCACTTCGGCGTGCTGGTGGTGTTGAACATGATGATCGGGCTGATCCACCCACCGTTCGGCATGCTGCTGTTCGTGACCAAGGCGCTGACCGGCATTCCCATTGGCGAAATGGTCAAGGAGGGCTGGCCCTTCTTCGTGATGCTGCTGTTGCTGCTGCTGGCCATGACGCTGTTCCCGCAGATCGTGCTGTGGTTGCCGCAGACGATGGGGTATGGGAAGGGTTGAATGCGGTTCAGTCGCCTGGGCTTTCCTTCGGCTCGAAATTGCGTGGCGCGGTAGCGGCGGAGCGGGA
>JAYUPO010000299.1:0-3647 GCA_043760085.1 Burkholderiales bacterium | reverse complement strand
CAACCCCAACCGCTTGCAGCACTACTACCAGTACCAGGTGGTGCTCAAGCCGGCGCCGCTGAACATCCTGGAGCTGTACCTGGGCTCGCTGCAGGCGCTGGGCTTTGACTTGAAGACCAACGACGTGCGCTTCGTCGAAGACGATTGGGAGAACCCCACCCTGGGCGCCTGGGGCCTGGGCTGGGAGGTCTGGCTCAACGGCATGGAAGTCACTCAATTCACCTACTTCCAGCAAGTCGGCGGCATCGACTGCAAGCCACTAACGGGTGAGATCACTTACGGCCTGGAACGCCTGGCGATGTACCTGCAAGGCGTGGAGAACATCTTCGACCTGACCTGGACCGAAGGCCTGACCTACCGCGACGTCTATCACCAAAACGAAGTCGAGCAAAGCGCCTACAACTTCGAGCACAGCGACGTGGCCTTTCTGCTCGGCGCCTTCGCCGCGCATGAAAAGCAGGCCCGGCACCTGATGACGCAGCAACTCGCCTTGCCGGCCTACGAGCAGGTGCTCAAGGCCGCGCACACCTTCAACTTGCTCGATGCGCGCGGCGCGATCAGCGTCACCGAACGCGCGGGCTACATCGGGCGCATCCGCAACCTGGCGCGCAGCGTGGCGCAAAGCTATCTCGAAAGCCGCGCCCGCCTGGGCTTCCCGCTGGCGCCGCGCCCGTGGGCCGATGAAGCGCTGGCGCAATTGGCACTGGTGGCTCAAGCTGCGCAGAAGAAGGCAGCTTGAGATGACGACGCAAGCCCTGTTGGTGGAGCTGCAAGTCGAGGAACTGCCGCCCAGGGCGCTGAAGGGCCTGGGGGCAGATTTCGCGCGGCTGATCGTTGCAAGCCTGCAAGCCAGCGCTCTGGTTGCGGCGCAGGCTGAGTTCAGCGCCTTCGCCACGCCGCGCCGGCTGGCCGTGCGCGTGCAGGGGGTGTTGGCGCACGCGCCGAGCCGCGCGCAGCAGACCAAGCTGATGCCGGTGGCCGTGGGCCTGGACGCGCAGGGCGCCGCCACGCCTGCGCTGAAGAAGAAGCTCGCCGCGCTGGGGCAGGGTGAGGCCGTGCTGCCGCAGCTCAAGCGCCAGGGTGAAGGCAAGAACGAAGTGCTGGTGTTGGACAGCATGCTGCCTGGCGCCACGCTGGCCGAAGGCTTGAACAAGGCCCTGGCCGAGATGCTGGCCAAGCTGCCCATTGCCAAGGTGATGCAGTACCAGTTGGCCGACGGCTGGAGCAGCGTTCACTTCGTGCGCCCGGCGCACGGCCTGGTGGCGCTGCATGGGGCGCAGGTGGTGGCGGTGCAGGCGCTGGGCCTGGACGCCGGCCGCAGCACCCAGGGCCACCGCTTTGAGGCGGCCACGCCAACGATCGAGATCAGCCACGCCGACGATTACGAGCGTATCCTGGCCACGCAGGGCGCCGTGATCGCCAGCTTTGCGCTGCGCCGCGCCGAGGTGCAGCGCCAGTTGCATGCTGCGGCGCTGTCGCAGGGGCTGACGCCGATTCAAGACGAGGCGCTGCTCGACGAAGTCACCGCCCTGGTCGAGCGTCCCAACACCCTGGTCTGCCGCTTCGAACAGGAATACCTGGCCGTGCCGCAGGAATGCCTGATCCTGACGATGAAGGCCAACCAGAAGTACTTTCCCCTGCTCGATGCGCAAGGCCGCCTGACCAACCGCTTCCTGGTGGTGAGCAACATCGCACCGACTGACGCTAGCCGGGTGATCGAAGGCAACGAGCGCGTGGTACGCCCGCGCCTGGCCGACGCCAAGTTCTTTTTCGACCAGGACCGCAAGAAAAGCCTGGCCGCGCGCGTGCCCGACCTGGCCCGCGTGGTCTACCACCAAAAGCTCGGCACGCAGGGCGAGCGTGCATTGCGCGTGCAGGCGCTGGCGCAGGTCATTGCGCAGCAAATCGGCGGCGCCGCGCTGGCGGCGGCGGCCGGCCGTGCCGCGCAACTGGCCAAGGCCGATTTGCTGACCGACATGGTGGGCGAATTCCCCGAACTGCAAGGCGTGATGGGCGGCTACTACGCGCGCCACGATGGTGAAAGCGAGGAAGTGGCTTTCGCCATCGAAGACCACTACAAACCGCGCTTTGCAGGCGACGCGCTGCCGCGTGGCGCCGCCGGCCTGGCCGTGGCGCTGGCCGACAAGCTGGAGACGCTGGCCGGCCTGTTTGGCATCGGCCAGTTGCCCAGCGGTGACAAGGACCCCTTCGCGTTGCGCCGCCACGCCCTGGGTGTTGCGCGCATGCTGGTCGAGGCCGAGTTGCCGCTGGCCGTGCCGGCGCTGGTGGACGCGGCCTTCCGCGCTTTCCCGGCCGGCCACGGCCAGGCCCAGGCCGAGCTTGTGCAGTTCATGCTTGAGCGGCTGTTGGGCTACTTGCGCGAGCTGGGCTATTCGGCGCACGAGGTTGACGCTGTCACCGCGCTTCGGCCTGATACCTGGGCCAGCCTGCCGCAGCGCTTGGCGGCGGTGCGCGCCTTTGCCGCCTTGCCCGAAGCGGCGGCGCTGGCCGCGGCGAACAAGCGGGTGGGCAACATCTTGAAAAAGTCGGATGGCGCCGTGCCCGCTGCGGTGAACGAGCAGGCCTTCACCGAAGACGCCGAGCGCGCCTTGAACGCGGCGCTGATGCAGGCCGGCGGCCGTGCCGACAGCGCCTTTGCCAGCGGCGATTTCACCGCCTCGTTGCGCGAACTGGCGGCATTGCGCGCGCCGGTGGATGCGTTCTTTGATGGCGTGATGGTCAACGCCGAAGACCCCGCCGTGCGCGCCAATCGCCTGGCCTTGCTGGCCCAGTTGCATGGCGCCATGAACCGCGTGGCCGACCTGTCGCGCCTGGCGGCATGAGGGGCTCACCATGAACCAGCCCCTGAAGCTTGTGATCCTTGGCCGCGACGGCATCTTGAACGAATACTGCGAAGACCACATCAAGTCGCCCCAGGAATGGACGGCCGTGCCCGGTGCGTTGCCTGCCGTGGCGCGGCTGAACCATGCCGGCTGGCATGTGGTGGTGGCCACCAACCAATCAGGCATTGGCCGCGGCATGATCGACATGGCCATGGTCAATGCGGTGCATGCGCACATGATGCGCGAGCTGCAAGCCGTGGGTGGGCGCATCGACGCCGTGTTCTTCTGCCCGCATGCACCCGCCGAGTCGTGCGATTGCCGCAAGCCCCTGCCGGGCATGATGCTCGACGTGGCCCACCGCTACGGCGTGCATCTGGCCGATGTGCCGATGGTGGCCGACACCGAACGCGATGTACTGGCCGCCCAGGCCGCCGGCTGCGAGCCGCACCTGGTGTGCACCGGGCGCGCCGCGGCCCTGAGTGAGGCCCAGCTCTCCAGCCTGCTGGCCCAGGTGCCGACGCTGCAAATTCACGCTGACCTGGGCGCGTTTGCCGAACACCTGCTGGCGCGCGAGCCGAGCCCGGGTTCGCAGCGCGAGGCGCTTTCGTGACCCGGCTGGTGTGGGGCCTGCGTTCGGCGCTGTTCGTGTTGTGGATGGCCGTGACCGTGGTGCCCTGGGCGCTGGCGGTCTTGATCGTGTCGGTCTTCGTGCGCGGCAACACGGTGTACTGGATGTGTGCCAACTGGCTGGCCAGCGTGATCTGGGGCGCGCGCGTCATTTGCGGCGTGCACCACCGCGTGCAG
>JAYUPO010000298.1:0-9549 GCA_043760085.1 Burkholderiales bacterium | reverse complement strand
GGCAACTATGACGACCGCGGCCAACGCACCAGAAGGTTTCATCGCCGTGCAAGTGGGCGGCGCCTTTGCCACGCACAACGGCCCGCTGTTCGCGCGCTGGCACGAAGCGCACTTGCAGCTCGGCTTTCGCGTCGGCCCGCAACACGTGAACCCCGGCAACGCCTGCCACGGCGGCATGCTGGCCATGTTCACCGACATCCTCATTTCCACCGCGGCGCAATACCAATCCGACATCCCGCGCACCTTCTTGCCCACCATCAGCTTGCAGTTCGACTTCATGGCGCCCGCACCGCTGGGCAGTTGGGTGCAGGGGCAGGCCGAGGTGTTGAAGGTGACCCAGACCCTGGTCTTCTCGCAGGGCCTGGTGTGGGCCGATGGCGTGCTGGCACTGCGCGCCAGCGGCGTGTTCCGCCGCGGGCCGCTGCTGGCGGATACGGCCAGCGACCACAGGCTGGTTTTACCGGGCATGCCCGCGCGATGAACTGGCTATAGTACGCATGCGTACGATAGCAACGACACCCCAAAGGGCACCAACATGGCGGGCAAATGGTTTGAGGAATTCAGCGTCGGGCAGGTGTTCGAGCATGAGATTCGCCGCACCGTCACCGAGGCCGACAACGTCTGGTTCAACGCCGCCACCTACAACCCGGCGGCGGTGCACATCGACGCTGAATACTGCAAGGGCACCGAGTTCGGCCAGCCGCTGGTGAACAGCATCTTCACGCTCGGCCTGGTGATTGGCCTTTCAGTGCAAGACACCACGCTGGGCACCACGGTGGCCAACCTGGGCATGAGCGACACGCGATTCCCCAAGCCGGTGTTCCACGGCGACACGATCCATGCGCGCACCACGGTGAAAGAGCTGCGCGCCAGCAACAGCCGCCCGAATGCCGGCATCGTCACCTTCTATCACCAGGGCCTGAACCAGCGCGGTGAAGAGGTCTGCGTGTGCACGCGGCAAGCTTTGATGCTGAGAAAGCCCACATCATGAAATTGAGATCATTGCTGTTCGTGCCGGCTGACAGTGAACGCAAGTTAACCAAAGGCTTGAGCAGCCCGGCCGATGTGCTGATCCTCGATCTGGAAGACGCGGTGGCCGAATCGCGCAAGAGCGCGGCGCGCGCCATGGCGGCTGAGTTCATTACCGCGCACGCGGCCGGCGCCGCAGCGCGCCTGTTCGTTCGCATCAACCCGCTCGACACCGCCGGCGCCATGGCCGACCTGGCCGCGGTGGTGGTGCCCGGCCTGGCCGGCATCATGCTGCCCAAGCCCAACAGCATGGCCGATGTGCAGCGCCTGAGCCACTGCCTGGATGCGCTGGAAGCCCGCACCGGCCTGGCCGCGGGCAGCGTGAAGATCATTCCCGTGGCCACCGAAACCGCCGCGGCCATGCTCAACATGGGCAGCTATGCGCAAAGCGTTCCACGCCTGGCGGGAGTGACCTGGGGCGCTGAAGATTTGTCGGCCGCCATCGGCGCGCTGGCCAACCGCGACGAGAACGGCGCCTATTCGCCGCTGTATGAACTGGCCAGCTCGCTGTGCCTGTGCGCCGCAGCAGCGGCCGGTGTGCCGCCCATCGACACCATTCACGCTGACTTCCGCGACACGTCTGGTTTGGTGGCCAGCAGCCGCGCCTCGCGCCGGCGTGGCTACCGTGGCCGCATGGCCATTCACCCCGACCAGGTGCCCGTGTTCAACGAAGCCTATTCGCCCAGTGCCGACGAGCTGGCGCATGCGCAGCGCATCGTCGATGCCTTCGCGGCGCAGCCCGATGCCGGCACGCTGAACCTGGATGGCGCCATGATCGACAAACCGCACCTTACGCAAGCGTTGCGCACGCTCGCCCAGCGAGATTAACGATGGACTTCACTGTCAGCGAAGACCAGCGCGCGGTGCGCGAAGGCGTGGCCGCGGTGATGAAGCGCTTTGACGACGAGTACTGGCTGGCGCGCGACGATGACGGCCAGTTCCCGCGTGAGTTCCACCGCGCTTTTGCCCAAGCCGGCTGGCTGGGCCTAACCATGCCCACCGAATTTGGCGGCGCCGGCTTGGGGGTCAGCGAAGCGGTGGTGATGCTGCACGAGGTGGCCAGCCACGGCGGCGGCATGGCGGCGGCCAGCACGGTGCACATCAACCTGTTCGGCCCGCACCCCGTCGTGGTGTTCGGCACGCCCGAGCAAAAAGCGCGCTGGATTCCGCGCCTGGTGCAGGGCCTGGACCAATGCGCCTTCGGCTTCACCGAGCCTGATGCAGGTTTGAACACCACGGCCATCAAGACCTTTGCGCGGAAGGTGCCGGGCGGCTATGTGGTGCAGGGCCAGAAGGTGTGGACGAGTACCGCGCAAGTGGCGAGCAAGATCATGCTGCTGACACGCACCACCAAGCTGGAAGACTGCGCGCGGCCGACTGACGGCATCAGCATCTTCTACACCGACCTCGACCGCAGCAAGATCGAGGTGCGGCGCATACCCAAGATGGGCCGCAAGGCGGTGGACAGCAATGCCATCTTCATCGACGGCCTGTTCATTCCTGACGCTGACCGCATCGGCGAAGAAGGCAAAGGCTTCGGCTATATCTTGCACAGCCTGAACCCTGAACGCTTGCTGGTGGCGGCCGAGGCCATTGCCATCGGCCAAGACGCGCTGCGCCGCGCCACAAAGTACGCGCGTGAACGCGTCGTGTTTGGCCGGCCGATCGGCCAGAACCAGGGCATCCAGCACCCGCTGGCCGAACGCTGGATGGCACTCGAAGCCGCCTGGGCCATGACGCTGAAAGGCGCCTGGATGTACGACCAGAAACTGCCCTGCGGCGCCGAAGCCAACGCCGCCAAGTTTCTGGGCGCACGCGCCGGCTACGACGCCTGCCTGCAAGCGGTGTTGACGCATGGCGGCTTCGGCTATGCCAAGGAATACCACGTCGAGCGCCTGCTGCGCGAGGTAACCATCACCCGCATCGCGCCGGTAACGGAACAGATGATCATGTCGTTCATTGCCGAAAAAGTGCTCGATCTACCCAAGTCCTATTGAAGGTTCGAGTACTAATGTTCAAACGCGAGCTGTTCAACGAAGATCATGAAGCGTTCCGCGACATGGTGCGGCGCTTCATCGCCAACGAAATCGCCCCGCACCACGACCAGTGGGAACAGGCGGGCATGGTGCCGCGCGAGCTGTGGCTCAAGGCCGGCGCAGCGGGCCTGCTGTGCTGCACCGTGCCCGAGGTCTACGGCGGTGCCGGCGCCGACTATCTGTTCGATGTGGTGGTGTTTGAAGAGATGGCGCGCTCGGGCTTTTCCGGCCCCGGCTTCATGATCCATTGCGATTTGGTGGCCACCTACATCGCCAGCTTTGGCAGCGAAGAACAGAAGAAGCATTGGTTGCCGAAAATGGTGCGCGGGCAAGCCATCGGCTCGCTGGGCATGACCGAGCCGCATGCGGGGTCTGACCTGAAAGCCATCCGCACCAAGGCGGTTCGTGATGGGGGCGATTACGTCATCAACGGCCAGAAGGTGTTCATCAGCAACGGCCAGTTGTGCGACGTGATCGTGCTGGCCACCAAGACCGACAGCGCGGCCGGCGCCAAGGGCGTGACGCTGTTCCTGGTGGACACCCACCTGCCGGGCTTTCGGCGCGGCAAGAACCTGCGCAAGCTGGGCATGAAGGGGCAGGATACGTCAGAGCTGTTTTTCGACGACCTGCGCGTGCCGGGAAGCGCCATGCTGGGCGAAGAGGGCCGGGGCTTCGAGTTGATGATGACCAAGCTGGCGCAAGAGCGCCTGGCGCAGACCATCCGCTCGGCCACGGTGTGTGAAACGGTGATCGACTACACCGTCGAGTACACGGCGCAGCGCAAGGCGTTCGGCAAGACCATCGGCGAATTCCAGAACACCCAGTTCAAGCTCGCCGAGCTGCACACCGAGGCCGTGGTGGGCCGCCAGTTCACCGACAAATGCATCGCCAGTTTCATGAAGGGCGAGCTCGACGCGATCGACGCCGCCATGGCCAAGATGTGGCTGAGCAACCTGCACTGCAAGGTGGTGGATGAATGCCTGCAACTCTTCGGCGGCTGGGGCTATATGTGGGAGTACCCGATCGCGCGCGCCTATGCCGATGCGCGGGTGGTGAAGATTGCCGGCGGCAGCATCGAAGTCATGAAGCACATCATCGGCCGCCATCTTTTTGCCCACGCGTACGCCAACCAAAAGTCGCATCGAACGGCGCATGCGCCGGGCGTGGCGGGCGTGAACCCGGTCTAACCAGAGCCTGCACATGACACCCTCCACCTTCCGGGCCGATGTACTGAGCGGCAAACGCATCCTCATCACCGGCGGCGGCACGGGGCTGGGCAAGGAGCTTGCGCGTGCCTTCGTGGCGCATGGCGCGGCGGTGTTCATCTGCGGCCGGCGCGAGGCCGTGCTGCAAGCCGCGGTGGCTGAACTGCAAGCTGCGGCGCAACATGGCGGCAGCATCGAGCACCACATTTGCGATGTGCGCGACGCGGCGCAGATCGACGTCATGGTTGAGAAGATCTGGGCCGGCGGCCCGCTCACCGGTTTGGTTAACAACGCCGCGGCCAACTTCATTTCACCGAGCATCGACATCAGCCCGCGCGGCTTCGAAGCCGTGCGTTCCACGGTGATGGACGGCGCCTTGCACAGCACCCTGGCCTGCGGGCGGCGCTGGATCGCGCAGGGCCTGCCGGGCTCGGTGGTGAGCATGCTGGTCACCTGGGTGTGGACGGGCTCGGCCTACGTGCTGCCCAGCACGATGGCCAAGACGGCGGTGCATGCGATGACGATGTCGTTGGCGGTGGAATGGGGTCAGCACAACATTCGCGTCAACGCGGTCGCACCCGGGCCCTTCCCAACAGAGAGTGCGTGGGAAAAGCTGGCCCCCATCCCGAAGGCCAATGTCGGCGCCGCCTCAGCCGACGAAGTGCCCATGCAGCGCTTCGGCCGCATGCCCGAGCTGTGCAACCTGCTGATCTTTTTGCAGGCCGATGGTTGCGACTACCTCACCGGCCAGAACATCGCCATCGACGGTGGCCACCACCTGGCCGCACCGAGCACCTTTGCTGCGCTGGGCAAGCTCACGCCCGAAGATTGGGCGCAGGCCAAGGCGCTGGTGCGCGGGCGGGCCGAGCAAGAAAAGGCGCAGCGCAGCACGGGGTGAGACGCTTCAGCTTCCGACCTTGTGCAAGCTGCGTGGCGCGATGTGGTTCAGCAGTTTGAGCAGGTTGGGAACAACTGGCTCAATGGCCTGAATGCGCGTTCGACGAACGAGCAGAACAATGATCGCTATCGGCAGCGCCGCCAGGTTTTGCTGGAACTCGATGTTTCGATCGGCCGTCACAAAAACATCGAACTGAGCGGCGGCCAGGGCGAGCAACTTTCCGTTCTTCACGCTTGACCAACCTGCCGACGCCACGGTGGTGACCTCATGGCCGACGATCAGAGCCGCCAGATCGCGGGGCAGCGATTCGTCAAGCAAGATGCGCATCGGGTGCGAGCGCTACTCGTGCCTGTTCAAGCACCGCTACCGCCATTGCGCGACTGACTGACGGGAACTGATCGAGGAACACGTCCAGCGAGTCGCCTTCTTCCAGGTAGTCGAACAGGTTCTGAATGGGCACCCGGGTTCCTGCAAACACAGGCGCCCCACTTTGGATTTCAGGATCCACCACGACGATGGGCTTGGTCATCAACATACTCCTCGCGGCTTGGCGCGGGCAAGTTTAGCGATCTGGCGTGGCCTGATCGCCCACGTCGTCTTCCCAGTTCGCGTCACGCAGCGCATCCCAATTCGGGTAGTGCTGGCTGAAGGTGCGCATCAGCTCGGCGTGCGGCACCTCATCGAATTCGCCGCGCAGTGCCACGTATTCCATGTGGCGCGCACCATCGGCGCTGAAGGGGTGGTAGATCGAATCGGCGGTGCCGTCGAATTCCAGCGGCAGCAGCCGCATGCGGGTGCACAGCTCAATGTTGAAGGCCGGCGTGGCCTTGAGCCATTGGCCGCCCAACAGAATAGCCGTGTAGCCGTGGTAGTAAAACATGTCGGTGCCCATGTGTTCACGCAGGCGCTCGGTGCTCATGTGGTTGCGCACATCGGCAAAGCCCACACGCGCGGGCACGCCCACCACGCGGCAGGCCGCGGCCAGCAACGCGGCCTTGTTCACGCACCAGCCGTAACCATCAGCCAGCACGCGGCTGGCCTTCAGGCCGTTAACCGTCAAGTCCACGCGATACGGGTCGTAGCGCACTTCGTCGCGCACCGCGTAGTACAGCTTCACCGCGCGTTCACGGGCTTGCTCATCGTCAACCGGCGCGCCGGGTTGTGGGCACACCCGCCGCGCGAAGGCGATGACCGCGGGGTGGCCACTGTCAACCATGGTGGCGCTGTTCAAGGCGCCGTGCACGTCAATCGTCATGTTTACTTTCTGTTTTCCAGGGCCAGGATCGACAGCCCCGCGCCGACGAAGACCAGGCCGGCGCCGATGTTCAAGCCGGCCACGGCGCGGGTTGAGTGCGCCAGGCCGCGCGCCAAAGGCGCGGCAAAGGCGCCGAGCACGGTAAAGATCACCAACGTGGCGATTGCGTAGATCGCGCCCAACACCAGCAACTGCGCGCCCAATGCGCCGCGCGAGACTTCCACAAACTGCGGCATGAAGGCCACCACGAACAAGCCCACCTTTGGGTTGAGCACGTTGGTGAACAGGCCATCGGCGAAGACACGGCGCAGCGGCAGGTGCGCAGCCGGCGTGAAGCTGAAGAAGCTGCGCGAGCGCAGCGCCTGGATGCCTAACCACACCAGGTAAGCCGCGCCGGCCAACTTGACGATCCAGAAGGCCAGCGGCGACGTCTGCACGATGAGCGTCAAGCCCAGCGCCGCGGCCACGCTGTGCACCATGATGCCCAGCGCCGAACCCGCGGCCGACACGGCGCCGGCCAACCTGCCCTGGCTCAGCGCGCGGCCAAGCAGCAGGATGTTGTCGGGCCCCGGTGCGGCCACGATCACCAACACGGCGGCCAGGTAGGCCACCAGCACGTCAGGGGCGAACATGATGTTGCGGTGCCGCGCCCGAATGGATCGGGCGCAGACAGACTCAGGCTTGGACCGGCTTCTTGTGCGTGCCGTCGCACAGCGGCGCATTGGCGCTGGCCTTGCAGCCGCAGAAGTACACCGTGGTGCTGGCCGCGGCGGTGTACTTCACCGGCGTGAATTCGGCAGCGGCCTTGTGCGAACCATCGCAAAACGGTTGGTTCTTGCTCTGGCCGCAAGAGCACCAGTAGTAGTCTTTGCCGGCTTCCACGGCAACGGCGAAGGGGGTGTCGGAGGCGCGAACGGGGGTCGGCATGGGTGTGGTCTCAAGTGGGCGGGTTGGGAATGCGGCATCGTAACGTGCGGTGCCGCGAAGGCGTCACGCCTGTCAACGGTCAGCAGCGCGCGCCGGGCCGCCTGGCGCGCCGCTGATGTGTCAAGCCGTGGAGCTTGGCCTCGGTCACGCGAGACGGCCTGATGGCCGCTCAGGTGACGTTCGACGGCAGCAAGCTGAAGTTCAAGTAATTGGCGGCGCGCCAGCGCCTGCTCGCGTCAGCGCGCGGGCGCTGGCCCGCCGCGCCGCTGTTGCTCCTCGCGTTCGGTCACGCTCAAGCCGCTGGCCGACAGCATGCCGCCGATGCGCGCCGCCAGCGTTCGCGCAGCGCGCCCGAGCGCCTCGGTCACCTCAGGAATGGACTTGCGCTGGAGTTGGTCGATCCGCTCGGCGTAGGGCACGGTCAGCGCTGCGATGGCGCGCGCCTGGGCATCCAGGATCGGGAAACTCACGGCGTACAAGCCACGCACCTGCACGCTGGGGATCGATTCATACCCGGCCGCGCGGATGGACGCGAGCACGCTGTCGATCTGCGGGTCGGCCTGCTCGGGCCGCCGGTGCAGCGACTCCTCGATACGCAGCTTGCGTGTCTCTTCGTCCTGAAAAGCCAGCAGCACGCGGCCCGATGCGGAAACGAGCACATCGAGTTCTGCACCGGCCCGCACGGCGAAGCC
Organism: Burkholderiales bacterium; assembly: GCA_043760085.1. GTDB lineage: Bacteria > Pseudomonadota > Gammaproteobacteria > Burkholderiales > Burkholderiaceae_C > Rubrivivax. The sequence goes on along the minus strand of JAYUPO010000298.1, from coordinate 1,507 downwards.
CATGCCGCTGGGCGTGTCCACCTTGAACAGCACGACCTGCCTGCCTTGGCCATAAACCGTGAGGTGGCAGGACTGATCGAGTTCGCTGGCCAGCCTTTGCATGATGGGCGTGGCCTCGAACAGCAGCCGGTGTGTCGGTGGATTCACGTGCGCCAGTTCGAACAGCTTGGTCGTGATGCCGTAGGTGTTCTCGTCCACCAGCGTCACGTAGTTCCGGTTCACCAGACAAGCGACCATCCGGTAGATCTCGCCGACGCTGCGCCCCAGGCGTTGTGCAATGTCCTTCTGCGACAGCGGATGCTCACTGCGGCACAGCGCTTCGAGAATGTCCAGGCCCTTCTCCAGCGCGGGCGCGGCATAGGCGCGGCCCTCTGCTTCTGCGACTGTCGCGGTTTCTTTGGTGTCGTCTTTCATGGTCAGCTCGTTGCCCCTAATCCACCTTCGCGCCGGACTGCTTGACGATACTCGCCCACTTCACGAGTTCGGCCTTGGTGAACGCGGTGAACTCGGCCGGCGTGTTGCCCACAGGCTCGGCGCCGAGTTTCTCAAGCTGGGCCCGCACCTCGGGCGAGCGGACGATCGCCGCGATCTCGCTTGACAGCCGTTGCACGACGGCCGCCGGCGTGCCCGCCGGCGCCCAAACCCCGTACCAGGTGCTGATGCTGAAGCCGGGGTAGCCGGCCTCGGCCAGCGTGGGCACATCCGGCAGCGCCGCCGAGCGCCGCAAGGTGGTGACCGCCAACGGCCGAATCGCACCCGATTTGATGAACGGCATGCTCGACGGCAGAGAGTCGAACATCAACTGCACTTGCCCGCCGATGAGGTCGGTCAAGGCCGGCGCGCTGCCCTTGTAGGGCACGTGCAGCATGTCGATGCCCGCCGCGGCCTTGAAGGCCTCGCCCGACAGGTGCTGCGACGCGGCATTGCCGGCCGACGCGAAGGCCAGTGGCGTCTTGGCCGAGCGCGCCAGCGCCACCAATTCCTTCACCGAATGCGCCGGCACCTTGGGGTTAACCGCCAGCACCAGCGGCACGTCGGCCAGGTTGCTGATGGCCGCGAAGTCGGCGATCGCGTCGTAAGGCTGCTTCGGGTACAGGCTGGGGTTGATGATGTGAATGGAGGCGTTGACCAGCAGGGTGTGGCCATCCGGCGCGGCCTTGGCCACCGCATCGGCACCGACCATGCCGCTGGCGCCGGGCTTGTTGTCGATGAGCACCGGCTGGCCCAGCCTTTCAGCCAGGCGCAGCGCCACGATGCGTGCCAGCACATCGGTGGGCCCGCCAGGCGGGAAGGGGACGATGACGCGAATGGGCCGCGCAGGGTAGGTCTGGGCGTAGGCGCCGAAGGGCAATGCAGCAAGGCTGGCAACGGCCACGCTCAGCCAGTGCCGGCGCAGGGAAGTTTTGAAGGGCATTGGTAGACGTTGGTTCCTAAGCGGCCCGAAGGCCGGGTTCAGAGCCAACGCCCCCGTTCAAACCGTGCGTGCGGATTTCCCGCACACGGCTTA
>JAYUPO010000297.1:0-3653 GCA_043760085.1 Burkholderiales bacterium | reverse complement strand
GCCGTCGAAGACGCTGCTGCGCACCGCACGGCTGTATGCCGAGATGCGCGACGCCGCGCGCTACGGCGCCACGCCGCCGGCCGAGGTGCGGGTGGACTTCGGCGCCGCGATGCAGCGCGTGCGGCGCATCCGCGAGCGCATCAGCCGCGTCGATTCGGTGGCCCGGGTGGTCGAGGACGGTGTTGACGTCTACTTCGGGTCGGCGCGCTTTGTCGCCAGCGACGCGGTCGACGTCGACGGCACGCGGCTGCGCTTCAAGAAGGCGCTGATCGCGACCGGCTCGCGCTCGATGCTGCCCGACATCCCGGGCCTGGCCGACGCCGGCTTCATGACCAACGAGACCGTGTTCGACCTGACGACCCTGCCGCGCAGGCTGATGGTGATCGGCGGCGGGCCGCTGGGCTGCGAGCTCGCGCAGGCCTTCGCGCGCTTCGGCGCGCGCACCGTGATCACGCACAACGAGCCGCTGTTTCTGCCCAAGGAAGAGCGCGACGCGGCGCAGATGGTGTCCGATGCGCTGGCGCGCGACGGCGTCGAAATCCACCTCAACAGCACCGCTGTGAAGGTGCAATGCGATGGCGCGCGCAAGCGGGTCGAGTTGATCAGCGCCGGCCAACGCACGACGATCGAAGTCGATGCGATCCTGACCGGCATCGGCCGCGCGCCGTGCGTGCAGGACCTCGGGCTCGAGGCCGCGGGCGTGGCTTTCGACGCGGTGCACGGCGTGCAGGTCGACGACTTCCTGCGCACCACCAACCCGCGCATCTATGCCGCCGGCGACGTCTGCCTCGAACACAAGTTCACCGACACCGCGGACGCCTCGGCGCGCATCGTGGTGCAAAACGCCTTGTTTCTCGGCCGCAAGAAGATGAGCGCACTGACGATCCCGTGGTGCACCTACACCGACCCCGAGATCGCGCATGTGGGCCTGTACGTGCGCCAGGCCAACGAGCGCGGCATCCCGGTCAAGACCTTCACGGTGCCGATGCACGACGTCGACCGCGCCATCGCCGACGGCGAGGAAGACGGCTTCGCCAAGATCCATGTGCGCGACGGCAGCGACCGCATCCTCGGCGCGACGGTGGTCGCGCGCCATGCCGGCGAAATGATCAACGGCGTGTCGCTCGCCATGGTGGCGGGCATCGGCCTGCGCACGCTGGCCAACGTGATCCACGCCTATCCGACCCAGGCCGAGGCGCTGAAGCAGGCGGCCGACGCGTACACGCGCACGCGGCTGACGCCGCTGCTCGGCCGGCTGGCGCGGCTGTGGCTGCATCGGTGAGGTGGGGTGCCGATGTGCCTCACGAGTTGATCGAGTCGCCCGGCACCTCAGGTTCTGCCACCGGATCGTTGGGCGGATGCAGCCGGTTGTTCGCGTCGGATTGCTGGCCGTGCGGCGCTGGCCGCAGCGCGCCGGCCGCAGCGCTCAGGCCTTCAGGAATTCGGCCTTGCCGCCGAGCCAGCGTGCCACCTGGGCCCGTGCGGCGGCGGGGTGCTCGGCCAGCAGGCGCGGCGCCAGTTCGCGTGCGCGTTGCAGCAAGGCGTTGTCCTGGCCCAGGTCGGCAAAGCGCAGCAGCGCATCGCCGCTTTGCCGTGCGCCCATGAATTCACCCGGGCCACGGATGTGCAGGTCGCGCCGCGCGATCTCAAACCCATCGTTGGTTTCGGCCATGGCCTTGAGCCGTTCCTTGCCGGTGGGCGACAGCGGCGCGGTGTACAGCAGCACGCAGGCGCTGGCCACCGCGCCGCGGCCGACGCGCCCGCGCAACTGGTGCAACTGGCTCAGGCCGAAGCGCTCGGCATGCTCGACCACCATCAGGCTGGCGTTGGGCACGTCGACGCCGACTTCGATCACCGTGGTGCACACCAGCAGCGCCATATCGCCGCTGTGAAACAAACTCATCACCGCGGCCTTTTCAGCGCCTTTCATGCGCCCATGCAGCAGGCCCACCACGCGGCCTGGCAAGGTGGCGCTCAACTGCGCATGGGCTTCGGTGGCGTTTTGCAGGTCGAGGTGTTCGCTTTCTTCCACCAGCGGGCAGACCCAGTACACCTGCCGGCCGCGCGCCACTTCATCGCGGATGCGGCCGATCACCTCATCTCTACGGTTATCGGCGAACACCTTCGTCAACACCGGCGTGCGCCCGGGCGGCAACTCGTCGATGGTGCTCAGCGCCAGGTCGGCAAAGTAGCTCATGGCCAGCGTGCGCGGAATGGGCGTGGCGCTCATCATCAGCAGGTGCGGCTCAAGCGCTTGCTCTTCGAGCTTGGCGCCGTCAATGGAGAACGCGCCAAGCTTGGCGCGCAGGGCCAGGCGCTGCGCCACGCCGAAGCGGTGCTGCTCATCCACCACCGCCAGGCCGAGCTTGGCAAACACCACGTCTTGCTGGATGACCGCGTGCGTGCCCACCACCAGCATGGCTTCGCCGCTGGCCACCTGCTCGATCATCCTGGCGCGGCCCTTGCCTTTGCGGCTGCCGGTGAGCCAGGCCACGGTGATGCCCAGCGGCTCCAGCCACAACACCAGCTTGCGGAAGTGCTGCTCGGCCAGGATTTCGGTGGGCGCCATCAGCGCGCACTGCCAGCCGGCGTCGATGGCGCGGCAGGCGGCCAGTGCGGCCACCACGGTCTTGCCCGAGCCCACATCGCCTTGCAGCAGGCGGTTCATGGGGTGGGCGTGCGCCAGGTCGGCGTCGATCTCGGAATTCACCCGCATTTGCGCGTGCGTGAGCGTGAACGGCAGCGCGGCCAGGAAGCGCGCATGCAGCCCGCCGTCAAGCGCCACCAGCGCCGGTGCGTGCAACAAGGCGCGTTCATGTTGCGACTGGGCCTGGGCGAGTTGCTGCGCCAGCAGTTCGTCGAACTTCAGCCGCTGCCAGGCCGGGTGCGAGCGGTCTTCCAGCTCGCCCAGAGCCAGCGCGGGGGGCGGCTGGTGCAGCAGGTGCAAGGCGTCCTTGAGCAGCGGCAGGCCGGCGGGCACGCTGCCGGCGGGCAAGATTTCTTCCAGCGGCGCGCGCGCCAGCGCCGACGCCACCGCCTTGCGCACATAGGCCTGGGGCAGTTGCGCGCTGGCCGGGTACACCGGCGTCAGCGTGGCCGGCAACGCAGTGTCTTCGCTCACCACCTTGTACGCCGGGTGCACCATCTCGCGGCCCAGGAAGCCGCCGCGCAACTCGCCGCGCACGCGCACGCGCGCCCCTGGGGCCAGCGTCTTTTGCTGGCTGGGGTAGAAGTTCAGGAAGCGCAAGTGCAGTTCACCCGACGCATCGACTACCCGCACCAGCAACTGCCGGCGCGAGCGCGCTTCCACGTTGGCTTGGCGCACCACGCCTTCGACCTGAACGGTTTGCCCCTCGTGCGCCTGGCTGATCAGCGTCAAGCGCGTTTCGTCTTCATAGCGCAGCGGCAGGTGCAAGGCCAGGTCGATGTCGCGCAGCAGGCCCAGGCGCTCCAGGGCGCGCTGCGGCGCAGACTTCGCGCGGGGGGTGTCGGGCATGGCGTGGATTATCTGGACGGGGCGAGGCGGCCCAATGTCGCTGAATAGGACAATCACGCCCATGGTGCGTCACGAAGCAAAGGCTCGACTGAACCCGCAGGGGTCAGGTAGTGCTGCTGCATGCTGCGCCAGTCCAACGGGTGAGAGTCCCGTCCCG
>JAYUPO010000296.1:0-9563 GCA_043760085.1 Burkholderiales bacterium | reverse complement strand
CAAACTCCACCAGTGTGGCGCGTTCGCCGTCTTCGGCCACAAAGGTCTTGGTGGCCACGAAGCCGGGCATGGCGGTGGCCAGTTCGAGCATCCGGTTCAGCGTGGGTTGGTACGTGCTCTGCACATCGGGCCGCAGGCGGTTGCGAAACACGGTGACGATCATCGGGGCCACTCCATCGGGGTTTGCGAACGGGGGCATTTTGGCCGGGGGGTAATAGAAGTGATAGAACCGCGTGGTCGCCACTCGCCTTGCGCATCGCCATGAAAAAACCCCTCGCCGCCGCCACCCTGATGCTGGCCGCCTGCGCCACCGCCTTCGCCCAGGGCTACCCGAACAAACCGATCCGCCTGGTGGTCACCTTCCCCAGCGCCGGCGCACCCGACATCCTGGCCCGCCTGTTCGCTGACAAAGCCCAACTCGGCCAGCCCGTGGTGGTGGACAACAAGCCCGGTGCGGGCGGCAACATTGGCGCCGATTTCGTGGCCAAGGCCGCGCCCGACGGCTACACGCTGGTGATGGGCACGGTGGGCACGCACGCCATCAACGGCGCGCTGTACAGCAAGATGCCCTACGACATGGTGAAAGACTTTGCCCCCGTGGCGCATGTGGCGTCAGCGCCAAATTTGCTGGTGGTGACCAACAGCCTGCCGGTGAAGAACGTGGCTGAACTCATCAGTTACATGAAGGCCAACCCCGACAAGCTGAGCTTCGGCTCGCCGGGCATCGGCACGTCGGTGCATGTCTCGGGCGAGTTGTTCAAGTCGCTCACCGGCACGACCATGACCCATGTGCCCTACAAGGGCCGCCAGTTCGCGATTCCTGATTTGGTGGGTGGGCAGATCCAGGTCATGTTCGACAACATGCCTTCGGCCTTGCCCATGGCCAAGGACGGCAAGATTCGCGCGCTGGCGCAAACCACCACCAAGCGCTCGGCCGCCGCGCCCGATGTGCCCACCGTGGCCGAGACCGTGCCCGGCTTCGAGGCCACCACCTGGTTTGCCATGTTCGCGCCGGCCGGCACGCCGCGCGAAGTGGTGGCGCGCATCAACGCCGAAATGGTGCGCGTGTTCAAACTGCCCGACGTGCAGGACAAGCTGAAAACCATCGGCCTGGAGCCGTGGATTTCCACGCCCGACGAACTGGCGCGCTACCAGGCCGGCGAGATCGTGAAGTGGGCCAAGGTGGTGAAGGATTCCGGCGCCAAGGCGGAATGACCTCGCGTCAGTTCGGCGCGTAGGCCAGGCGTACGTAGATCGGCGCAAAGGCCTCGGCCTGCGTGACTTCCAGCAGGCGCTCTCGCGCCAGTTCGAGCAGCGCGATGAAGGTCACCACCAGCACGGCCTGGCCGCGCTTGGGGTCGAACAGGTCTTGAAACTCGACGAAGCGCTGGCCTTGCAGGCGCTTCAACACGATGCTCATGTGTTCGCGCACCGAAAGCTGCTCGCGGGTGATGGTGTGGTGCTGGTTGAGCTTGGCGCGCTGCAGGATGTCTTGCCAGGCGGCGCGCAAGTCGTCGGGGCTCACATCGGGCTCGCGCAGCGCCGCGGTGCTTTCCACGGCCACCTGCGCGCGCAGGAAGTCGCGCCCGAGCAAGGGCAGGGCATCCAGCCGCGCCGCGGCCAGCTTCATCTGTTCGTATTCGAGCAAGCGGCGCACCAGCTCGGCGCGAGGATCAACCGGCTCAGCGCCCTCGGCCACCTTGCGCGCGGGCAGCAGCATGCGCGACTTGATCTCGATCAGCATCGCCGCCATCAGCAGGTACTCGCTGGCCAGTTCGAGGTTGTGCTGGCGGATCTGGTTGACGTATTCGAGGTACTGGCGCGTCACGTCGGCCAGCGGGATGTCGAGGATGTTGAAGTTTTGCCGGCGGATCAGGTACAGCAGCAAGTCCAGCGGGCCTTCGAAGGCTTCGAGAAAGATCTCCAGCGCATCGGGCGGGATGTACAGGTCGTGCGGCAGCTTGAACAGCGGCTCGCTGTAGATGCGCGCCAGCGCCACGGCGTCCACCACATCGGGCACGGGCGGTGCGGCCTCACCCAATTCGGGCACCGCCTCCAGCACAGCAGACAGGGTCACGTCTGTGCGTGCGCGTCAACGCGAAGGGTTGTGATAGACGTAAGGCTGCTGCGCCACCGTGGCCGCGCGCTCATCGGCCTGGGCCTGGCGATCGACCACCTTGTCCCACAACAGGGCGCGGCCGGCGCGTTGTTCGGCTTCGAGCGTGGGGCGCCTGGCCTTCAGTTCTTCGATGAACAGCGTGGTTTCAGACTTGTACGGCGTGCGGGCGAAGAACGGCATGGCGGGCCTAGTATGTGCGCAGGGCAGAATGGCAACCTGTGCAGTTTAACTGGGGGCACCCATGCGTTTGGCAGCAATGTTCATGGTGTTGGTGGCTGGCCTGTGGCTGGCGGCCTGCGATCAAAAACGAATTGAAAAACTGGAAGAAGGCGTGTCCACCGAGGCCGATGTGCGCAAGCAGTTCGGCGAGCCGGTGGCCATCTTCAATGAGGCCGATGGCGGCCGCACGTTTGAATACCCGCGCCAGCCCGAAGGCGCCACCAACTACTTCATCACCATCGGCGCCGATGGCAAGATGAGCGCGCTGCGCCAGGTGCTCACCGAAGCCAACTTCGGCAAGGTGAGCAAGGGCATGGACAAGGCCGAGGTGCGCAAGCTGCTGGGCCGCCCGGCCAAGACCATGCCCTATGCGCTGAAGAAGGAAGAAGTGTGGGACTGGCGCTACCTGGCGGGCCAGCAAAAGCGCCAGTTCAGCGTCACCTTCGACCAAGATGGCAAGGTGCTGGGCAGCGCAACGCACGACGACCCCACTGCCACCACGGGCGGCGGGCCAACGAACTGATCAAGTCCGGTTTGGGTCCATCTGGCTGAACGCCTCAGCCACGCTGGGGACGATGTTTTCCGGGCCGATGGTGGCCTCGAAGCCGGCGCGCTGCATCAAGCTCAGCGGCTGCGGGTTAACGTTCGCAAACACCAGGCCGATGCCGCGTTTGGCCAGGCTACGGTGCAGTTGCTCCAGCGCGTCCAGGCCCGAGGTGTCGAGCAGCACCATGCGGTGCATTTCCAGCACCACGGCGCGGGTGCCGGCGGGCAACTGCTCGGCCAGCACCTCGATCTTGCCCACCGCGCCGAAGAACAGCGAGCCGAAGAGTTCAAACACATGTACGCCGGGCGGCATGTCGTTGCCCGCATGGGGCTGCACCCGGAACAAGGTGCTCATGCGGTAGATGAAGAACGCGCAGGCCAGCACCAGGCCCACTTCCATGGCCACGGTGAGGTCGAAGATCACGGTGAGCAAGAAGGTGCCCACCAGCAGCGTGCTGTATTGCAGGCTGAAGCGGCGCAGCCGCGCGAACTGGCGCCACTCGCCCATGTTCCAGGCCACGAATAGCAGGATGCCCGCCAGCGCGGCCAGCGGCACATGCAGCGCCAGCGGTGCGGCCACCAGCACGATGAGCAGCAGCGCGATGGCATGCACGATGCCGGCCACGGGCGAGGTGGCGCCGGCGCGCACATTGGTCATGGTGCGCGCGATGGTGCCGGTGGCCGGAATGCCGCCGAAGAACGGGGTGACGATGTTGGCCAGGCCCTGCGCCATCAGTTCCTGGTTCGGGTCGTGGCGCGGCTGGTCGATCAGGTTGTCGGCCACGCGCGCGCACAGCAGCGACTCGATGGCACCGAGCAGCGCGATCGTCAAGGTCGGAATCAGCAACTGCTTGACCGAGCTCCAACTGAAGTCGGGCAACACGAATGCGGGCAGGGCCTGTGGAATGCCGCCGAAGCGCGAGCCGATGGTTTCCACCGGCAGGCCCCACCACACCGTGGCCAGTGTGGCGCCCACCAGCGCCACCACCGTGCCCGGTAGGTGCGCGGCCAAGCGCCGGGCGCGTGCGGCCAAACCGCTGGGTGCAACGGGCATGGCGTAGGCCTTAGGCCACAGCACCACCAGGGCCAGGCAAGTCAGGCCCATGGCCAGGGCCGCCGGGTTGAAGGTTTGCGCGTGTTGCCACATCACGCCGATTTGCGCAAAGAAGTCTGCCGGCAGCTTGTCGATGCGCAGGCCGAACAGATCCTTCACCTGCGACAAGCCCACCAGCACCGCGATGCCGTTGGTGAAGCCGATCACGATGGTCACCGGTACATAGCGCACCAGCACCCCGAGCTTCAGCGCGCCCAGCGCGAACATCAGCATGCCGGCCAGGATGGTGGAGATAACCAGGTTGGCCAGGCCGTAGCGTTCGATGATGCCGTAGACGATGACGATGAACGCCCCGGCAGGGCCGCCAATCTGCACCGACGAGCCGCCCAGCGCCGAAATGATGAAGCCGGCGATGATGGCGGTGAACAGCCCGGCTTCGGGCTTCACGCCCGAGGCAATGGCAAAGGCCATGGCCAGCGGCAGCGCCACCACGCCCACCGTGAGGCCGGCGCCGATGTCGGTGAACAAGCGCGCGCGGGTGTAGCCGTTTAACGAATCAAGTAAGCGGGGCCTGAAGCCCAGCCAGGCCAGGGGATTTTTCACCGGGTCATGTTCAGATCAACAGCGGCCGGCCGAGCAATCGCTGCAGCACCTGCAGCGGCGCGGTCTGCGGCGCTTGCAGGGCCGCCGCAGGCAGGGTGAAGGTTTGCTCCAGCATGAACTGGCCGCGCATGGCAGCGTGCAACACCTGGTCGCTGTACACCACCCAGGTGCTGCCGGGCTGGAAGTCAACATGCTGCTGTGGCGCTGTGGCCTGGTAGGCGGCGTCGGCTTTGACGCCATCGTGCAGGTGCAGCATGTAGTGGTCGTAGGCGCTGCGCCGCGACTTGGTGATGTGCAAGGCATGCAGCGCCCAGGCCGAGCCCGGCAGCGGCGCCTTGATGCGCGGCAAGAAGCGTTGGGCGAAAGCTTCAAACGGCTCGCCGACGCGCCAGTGCCGCGGCTGGCCGGCGGGGTGGATGTTGCTGAACACGCGCAGCAGGCGCTGGCCATGCGTGGGGTTGGAGGGGAAGGCATCGACGTGCAGCCGGGTGTCGTCTTTGCGCCAACTGGTGGCGCGGCCTTCAATCGGCAGCGGGCGATAGGAGGTGTTGCCCAGCGCCAGCGCGCCGCGGTAATGCGGGAACAAGCGATCCACCAGCGCGCCGGCGTGCTCGCGAAAGCGTGTCACCATGGCCTGCAAGGCGGCCTGCTCGGTCGCGCTGCCAGCGGCCCCGCGCAGCACGCCTTCACGCCCGCGCAGGCTGATGTTCTTGGCCTTGCCATCGGCAAACTTCAGGTTCAACAGGCTCTCTTCGCTACGCTGCAACGCATAGGGCAGGCGCGCAAAGTGAAGCACCTGGCCGGCCTCGACCACGGCCTCCACGCCCTGCGTAGCGGCGCCGGGCTCACCCTGGCTCCAGGCGGTGTCGTCAAAGCGCGTGACGGCGTTTTCCACGGCGCTTCAACGCACGCGCAAGCCCGGCACCGCGCCTGGCCAGGGTTCCAGCACGTACACGCCGGGGTGGGCGCTTTCGTCGGCATGTGACGCCGCCAGCACCATGCCTTCGCTGACGCCGAACTTCATCTTGCGCGGCGCCAGGTTGGCCACCACGACGGTGAGCTTGCCCACCAGTTCTTCGGGCGCATAGGCGCTTTGGATGCCGCTGAAGACGGTGCGGGTGCGGCCTTCGCCGACATCGAGCGTGAGCTGCAAGAGCTTGGTGCTGCCGGCCACCTTATCGGCCGCCACGATGCTGGCCAGGCGCAGGTCGATCTTGGTGAAATCGTCGATGCCGATGGTGGGCGCCACGGCCTCGCCGCCTGGAAGCACGGCGGGTTCGGCGTCAGCAGCAGGCACGAACAAGGCGTCGAGCAGGGCCTCATCCACCCGCTGCACCAGGTGTTTGTATTGGCCGATGCGGTGTGCCCCCAGGCTGCGCTGCGCGTCATGCCACAGCAGCGGGCCGGTTTGCAGGAACTGTTCCACCAACGCCGCCACGCCCGGCAACACCGGCTTGAGGTAGACCGTCAAGACGCGAAAGGCCTCAACGCACACCGTGCACACATCGTGCAAGGCTGAGCTGTTCTCGGGCTTCTTGGCCAATTCCCAGGGCTTGTGCTGGTCAATGTATTCATTCACACGGTCGGCCAGCAGCATCACCTCGCGCAGGGCGCGGCCGAACTCGCGCTCTTCGTACAGGCGTTGCAACTCGCCGGCGTGAGCGCGCAGGCCGTCGAGCAGCACGCGGCCTTCAACGCCCACATCGGCCGACAGGTGCCCCTCGAAGCGTTTGTTCAAGAACCCGGCCGCGCGGCTGGCGATGTTGACGAACTTGCCCACCAGGTCAGCATTCACCCGGGCCATGAAGTCTTCGGCCGTGAACTCGATGTCTTCGACGCGTGAGCTGAGCTTGGCGGCGATGTAGTAGCGCAGCCATTCCGGGTTCAGGCCCAGCTCCAAATACTTCAAGGGTGAGATGCCGGTGCCGCGGCTCTTGCTCATCTTGGCGCCGCCCACGGTGATGAAGCCGTGTACGTACACGCGGTCGGGTGCCTTGCGGCCGCTGAACTTCAGCATCGCCGGCCAGAACAGGGTGTGGAAGGTGACGATGTCTTTGCCGATGAAATGGATCTGCTCCACCGCCGGGTCGGCCAGGTAGGCCTCGAAGTCCCGGCCGGTGCGCGCGAACAGGTTTTTCAGCGACGCCAGGTAGCCCACCGGCGCATCGAGCCAGACGTAGAAATACTTGCCCGGCGCATCGGGAATCCCGATACCGAAATACGGCGCATCGCGGCTGATGTCCCAATCGGCCAGGGTGCTGGCCTGACCGTCATCGCCGCCGCTGAACCACTCGCGCACCTTGTTCGCCACCTCGCTTTGCAAGCGGCCGTCCTGCGTCCAGGCCCTGAGGTAATCCACACAGCGCGGGTCACTCAAGCGGAAGAAGAAGTGCTCGCTGGTCTTGAGCACCGGCGTGGCGCCGGTCAACGCCGAGCGCGGGTTCTTCAGCTCAGTGGCCTGGTACACGGCGCCGCACTTTTCGCAGTTGTCGCCGTACTGGTCGGGCTCGCCGCAGCGCGGGCATTCGCCCTGGATATAGCGGTCGGGCAGGAACAGGCCTTTGACGGGGTCGAAGAACTGTTCGATCTCGCGCCGCTCGATCAGGCCGTTGGCCCGCAGCGCGCGGTAGATGTCTTGCGCCAAGGCGTGGTTTTCGGGCGCATCGGTGCTGTGCCAGTTGTCGAAGCTGATGCCAAAACCGTCGAGGTAAGGCGCCCGCCCGGCGGCGACTTCGGCCACATACGCCTGGGGTGTCTTGCCGGCCTTTTCAGCCGCGATCATGATCGCCGCGCCGTGCGTGTCGTCAGCGCAGACGAAGTTCACCTCGTGGCCCTGCATGCGCTGGAAACGCACCCAAATGTCGGCCTGGATGTATTCCATCATGTGCCCGATGTGAAACGGCGCGTTGGCGTAGGGCAGGGCAGTGGTGACGAAGAGTTTGCGGGTCATGGCGGCGTGCGGGCGCAACGCAAGGGAAGGCGCGAATTCTAGGGGTCATGCATCCCGGCTAGACTGCGCGCCGCCCTGTCACCGAGTGCCCCATGCCCGCGATCACCGAAGCCCAAATGCTCGACGCCCTGAAGTGCGTCATCGACCCCAACACCGGCAAAGATTTTGTCAGCGCCAAGCAGGTGAAGAACCTGCGCATCGAGGGCGGCGACATCGCCTTCGATGTGGAACTGGGTTACCCCGCCAAGAGCCAGATCGCCGGCTTTCGCAAGGCCCTGATCGCTGCCGCGCGCGGCGTGGCCGGGGTCGAGAACGTGAGCGTCAACCTCAGCACCAAGGTCACCGCGCATGCCGTGCAGCGCGGCGTGCAGTTGATGCCCAACGTGAAGAACATCGTGGCCATTGCCTCGGGCAAGGGCGGCGTGGGCAAAAGCACCACGGCGGTGAACCTGGCCCTGGCGCTGAGCGCTGAAGGCGCCAAGGTGGGCATCCTGGATGCCGACATCTACGGCCCCAGCCAGCCCATGATGATGGGCATTGAAGGCCGGCCCGAGAGTGCCGACGGCACCACCATGGAGGCGCTGGAAAACTACGGCGTGCAGGTCATGAGCATCGGCTTTTTGGTTGATGCCGACAACCCGATGATCTGGCGCGGCCCGATGGTCACGCAGGCGCTGGAACAACTGCTGCGCCAGACCAACTGGCACGACCTCGACTACTTGATCGTCGACATGCCCCCGGGCACCGGCGACATCCAGCTCACGCTGTGCCAGAAGGTGCCGCTCACCGGCGCGGTGATCGTCACCACGCCGCAAGACATTGCCCTGCTCGACGCGAAGAAGGGCTTGAAGATGTTCGAAAAGGTCGGCGTGCCGATCCTGGGCGTCGTCGAAAACATGGCCGTTCATGTGTGCGAGAAGTGCGGCCATGTCGAACACATTTTTGGTAGCGATGGCGGCAAGAAGATGGCCGAGCAGTATAACGTTGACTACCTCGGCGCGCTGCCGCTGAACCTGTCGATCCGCGAGCAGGCCGATGCCGGCCGGCCCACCGTGGTGAGCGACCCCGATGGCGAGATCGCGCAGATCTACAAGGCCGTGGCGCGCCAGTTGGCGGTGAAGATCGCCATCAAGGCCAAGGACTTCAGCTCGAAGTTCCCGACCATCACGGTCTCCAAGACAACGTAGTGATCCCTGGTGGACAGACCCTCGGTCAACGTGGCGGTGGTGATGGAACGGGTGGCCCAGCCTAACCGTTGGGAAGACTGGCAGCACCGCGTGGTGGAGGTGGTGGCCGACGAAGGCGTCTTCGGCACCGAGCCGCGCAAGCTGCACGACGACGGCAAGCGTTCGCAGTGGTTGTTCCCGGGCCACAAGCTCGAACTCTTTGCCGATGAATGCAAGGGCTACTTCCTCAACCTCACCTCGGGCGCGCCGGTGTGGTTCGTGATGTGGCGCGCTGACGAAAGCGACGCCGCGCTGGCCTGGCCGGTGGCGGTGAGCGTGTCGTACATCGAGGCCGACCGCTGGCTGTGTGCCGAAAGCAAGGTTGACAACACGCCGCTGCAGGACGACTTGTGTGAATGGTTGCGCGTGTTCACCAACGCCAACTTCACGGTCGATGCGCCGCGCCGGCAGCGTGCGCAGTCGTTCCTCAGCGGCGAAGAACGCGACAGGCAGGCCAAGGGCTTGAAGCTCGATGAGTGACCCGGGCGACGACAACTTCCTGGCCCGCTGGTCGCGGCGCAAGGCGCAGGGCAAGCAGGGTGTGCAGCCGGTGGTGCCACGCGCCGCCGAGCCGGCCCGGGTGCTTGACCTGCCGGCCCGGCCTGTTCAGACCGGGCCGCTGCCGGCCGTGAGCCAGGGTGAGCCGGCCGCGGACGCCCAACCACTGCGCGTGCCACCACCAGCGCCGCTGCCCACACTGGCCGACGTGGCCGAGTTGTCACACGATTCCGACTATTCACGCTTTGTGGCGCCCAGCGTCGACGTGCAGGTCAAGAACGCCGCGATGAAGAAGCTCTTCACCGACCCGCACTTCAACGTGATGGACGGTCTGGACATCTACATCGA
>JAYUPO010000295.1:0-9568 GCA_043760085.1 Burkholderiales bacterium | reverse complement strand
GGCGGCCTGTACAACACCCTGATCCGCGCCTTGCAGCAATTCGGCCTGGCCGATGCGCTGGGTACCAGCCGCATCCCGCTGCTGGTGCTGAACGTGGTGGTGCCGCTGGTGCCCGAGCAGATCGCCGGCTTCTGCCGCGGCAAGCGCAGCGTGCTGGTGGTGGAGGAAGGCCAGCCCGATTTCATCGAGCAGGAAATCGGCGCCCTGCTGCGCCGCGCCGGCGTGCACACGGCACTGGCCGGCAAAGACCAGATCGCCGTGGCCGGCGAATACACCGCCGAAGTGATGATGGCGGGCCTGGCGACCTGGCTCGAAACCGCAGGCGAACGCACCCTGGCCGAACCGGCACGCGCCCTGCTGGCCGAAGTGGCGCGCACGCGGCTGCAAGCGCAGCAGTTGCTGGGTGCGCCCTTGCCGCCGCGCCCGCCCAACTTTTGCATCGGCTGCCCCGAGCGGCCGGTGTTTGCGGCACTGAAACTGGTGCAGCGCGAAATCGGGCCGATGCACATCAGCGCCGACATCGGCTGCCATGCGCTGGCCACGTTCGCGCCGTTTTCCTTCGGCAATTCCATCCTCGGCTACGGCATGAGCCTGGCCAGCGGCGCCGGGGTGCGCAGCTTTCAGCAGCGCAGGCCGGTGGCCATCATGGGCGACGGCGGCTTCTGGCACAACGGCCTGCTGTCGGGCGTGAGCGGCGCGCTGCTCAACGGCGGTGATGGCGTGCTGGTGATCATGAAGAACGGCTACACCTCGGCCACCGGCACGCAGGACGTGGTCTCCACGCCCAGCAGCGAAAGCCGCCGCTTGGCCGAAGGCGCCAGCGCCACGGGCAGCGAGTTAACGATTGAAAACACCTTGCGCGGCATGGGCGTGCGCTGGTTGAAGACGGTGCACAACTACCAGGTGGCCAACGTTCGAGATGTGCTGCGTGAGGCCTTCACCACCAGCGAACGCGGGCTGAAGGTGATCGTGGCCGAAGGCGAATGCCAGTTGGAACGCCAGCGCCGCATCAAGCCGCTGCGCGCGCGCCAGCTCAAGGCCGGCCGCCGCGTGCTGCGAACGAAGTACGGTGTCGATGATGAAACCTGCACCGGCGACCATTCCTGCATCCGCCTCTCAGGCTGCCCCACCTTGAGCGTGAAGCCTTCGCGCGACCCGCTCAAGCGCGACCCGGTGGCCACGGTGGAGGCCGGCTGCGTGGGCTGCGGCCTGTGCGGCGAAGTGGCGCAGGCCGCCGCGCTGTGCCCGAGTTTCTGGCGCGCCGATGTGGTGACGAACCCGACACACTTCGAGCGTGTGGTGGATCGCGTTCGCCGCACGGTGATCGGCTGGCTGGCGCCGTGAACAAGACGGCTCAACCCTTCAGCATCCTGATCGCTGCCCTCGGTGGCGAAGGCGGCGGCGTGCTGGCCGAATGGATCGTCCAGGCGGCGCTGAAAGCTAACCTTGCGGTGCAGGCCACTTCGGTGCCCGGCGTGGCCCAACGCACCGGCGCCACCAGCTACTACATCGAGTTCTTCCCCGAGCCCCTGCCCGCTGGCCAGCGGCCGGTGTTCGCGCTGATGCCCGTGCCCGGGCGGCTGGATGTGCTGCTGGCCAGCGAGCTGCTCGAGGCCGCGCGCGTTGCCGAGCGCGGCTTCGTCACGCCGCAGCGCACGCTGCTGATCAGCGCCAGCCACCGCGTGCTGACCACCGCCGAGAAAATGGCGATGGGTGACGGCCGGCTTGATGACGCGCCGCTGCGCAGCTTGCTGCGCGAGGTGGCACGCAGCAGCCTGGTGCTCGACCTGAACGACCTGGCCACGCGCCACGGCACGGTGATCAGCGCGGTGCTGTTCGGCGCGCTGGCCGGCAGCGGCAGCCTGCCCTGGCCGCGCGCGCTGTGCGAAGCCGTCATCACCGCAGGCGGCCTGGGCGTGAACGCCAGCCTGGCCGGGTTTGGCGCGGCGTTTGACGCCGCAAGCGCTGAAATGCCGGCCGCTGCTGCCCCCGGCGCATTGCCGCCCGAGCTGGCCGCCGACTTGGCTGCCGACTTGGCCGAAGTTCTGGCCCTGGGGCAGGCCCGCTTGACCGACTATCAGGACAGCGCCTACGCCGCCACCTACACCCGGCGCGTGCAGGCCTTGCAGCGCGCCGGCCACGGCGCGCCCGATGCCGTGCTGGAAGCCGCGCGCCAGCTCGCGCTGTGGATGAGCTATGAAGACGTGATCCGCGTGGCGGACTTGAAGACCCGCGCCGAACGCTTGCAGCGCGTGCGCGATGAAGCCGGCGCCAAGCCGGGTGAACTGGTGCAGATCCGTGAACACCTGAAGCCCGGCCTGGCCGAACTGGCTGACATTGCACCGGCCCGGCTTGGCCGCTGGCTACGCGCGCGCATCAAACCCGGCTTGCCGATCGGTGCGCGCGGCCGCGGGCTAACGCTGCACACCACCTCCATCAGCGGCTTCGTGGCGCTGCGCCTGCTGGCCGCGCTGCGGCGTTTTCGCCGCGCCTCGCTGCGCTTCGTGCAAGAGCAAGCGGCCATTGATGCCTGGCATCAAGCCATGCTGCAAGTGCTGCTGCAACCCACCGGCTTCGCCCTGCACCTGGCCGAACTGCCGCGCCTGCGCAAAGGCTACAGCGACACCTTCGAGCGCGGCCGCGCCGCGTATGAACGCATCTTTGCGCAGCTCGTGTTGCCGCACGTGAGCCATGCCGACGCGGCCGCGGCGCAGGCCTTGCAGCAGGCGATTGCCGCGGCCCTGGCCGACCCCGAACACCAGGCGCTGGATCGGCACCTCGGCAACAGCGCCGTGCAGCGCGAGCACACGCCCATCCGCTGGCACCCGCGGGTTTCCAAGCCTGCCGACGGCGCCGCGGCCGGGCCATGATCCTGGGTTGAACTGACGCCCCCTTTCCTTCACGGAGATTCACGCATGAAGTCCCTGCACCTCGCCCCGCTCGCTCTGGCCCTGGCCTGCACCCTGGTCGCCGCGCAAGACAAACCCACCGAGCTGAAGTTGGCCCATTGGGTGCCGGCCAATCACGCCTTGGCCACCACCGGTTTCATCCCCTGGGGCAAGTCGATCGAAGCGGCCTCGGGCGGCAGCATCAAGGTCAACATCTTCCCGGCGCAGCAACTGGGCAAGGCCAATGACCATTACGACATGGCGCGCGACGGCATCGCGCAGGTGGCCTATGTGAACCCCGGTTATCAGGCCGGCCGCTTCCCCATCTTCGCGGCGGGCGAGTTGCCCTTCCTGCTCGACAAACCTGGCCCGGCTTCGGCCGCACTCGACGCCTGGTACCGCAATTACGCCGAGAAGGAAATGAAAGACGTGAAGGTCTGCCTGGCGCACCTGCATGTGGGCACGCTGCATTCCAAGACGCCCATCACCGAGCCCGGGCAGCTCAAGGGCATGAAAATTCGCCCGGCCAACGGCACCGTGGGCAGCCTGGTGTCGCTGCTCGGCGGCACCAACGTGCAGGTCTCGGCGCCCGAGGCGCGCGACGCCATTTCCAAGGGCGTGGCCGATGCCATCACCTTCCCCTGGAATTCGATCATCAGCTTCGGCATCGACAAGGCCGTGACCTACCACACCGACATGCGGCTGTACGCCGCCGTGTTCGTGTGGGCCATGAACAAGCCCTGGTACGACGGGCTTGCACCCAACCAGAAAAAAGTGATGGACAACCACTGCAACAACGAATGGGCCGCCCGCGTGGGCAAGGACTGGGGTGATGTGGAAGACGCCGGGCGCGAAAAGCTGGTGGCCATGGGCGGGCACACCATCGTCAAGCTCACGCCGGCACAAAACGACGCCTGGCACAAGGCCGCCGCGCCGGTTTACGACCAGTGGGCCGCCAATGCCGACAAGGCCGGCGTGAATGGCCGCAAGGTGCTCGATGAACTGCGGGCCCAGCTCACCAAGAGCGGCGGCGGGCAGTAACTCAATGAAGCGGGTGGTCAGCGCGATCGAAACGACGGCGGCGCTGTTCCTGTTGCTGATCGCGCTGGTCACGGCCGGCAACGTGCTGTTGCGCGACCTGTTCGCGGTGCAGATTCCCGATTGGTTCGATGGCTCCAAGCTGCTGCTCGGCATCGCGCTGTTCTGGGGCATCGCGGTGGCCACCTATCGCGCTGGCCACATCTGCGTGGACATCGTCTGGGAACACGCCAGCGCGCCCAACCGGCGCCGGCTCGATTTGGTGGCCGGCGTCATCACCCTGGCCTTCCTGGCGCCCATGGCCTGGATGGTCTGGGCCAAGGTGCTGCAGGGCGGCACGCAAGCCACGACCGACCTGCGGCTGCCGTTGATGTGGTTCCAGAGCGTGGCCGCGCTGGGCGGCTTTGCCGCGGTGTTGCTGGGTGCCTGGCGCCTGGTGGCGTTGTGGCGTGGCGCCGAAGAGAACGTTGACGTGACCGCGGCCAAAGGGGGCATTGAGTGAGCCGCGCCGCGCTAGGCCGCCCCGAGCAAGCGGCTGCCCCCTCGGGGGGCCGGCTGCGGTACTCCGCGGCCGGGGGCTCCAATGAGTCGTGATGTGGTCGCCCTGGGCGGCTTCATCCTGATGTTCGTGTTGATGGCGCTGCGCGTGCCCATTGGCGTGGCCATGGGCATCGTCGGTGTGCTCGGCTTTGGTTTGCTCAGCGGCGCGGCGCCGGCCATGAACTTGCTGGGCAATGTGCCGCGGTCGGTGCTGACCGACTACAACCTGGCGGTCATCCCGATGTTCATCCTGATGGGCGCGTTCGCTTCGCACTCGGGCATGAGCCGCGAGCTGTTCGAGGCCGGCCGCGCCTGGCTGGGCCACCGCCGCGGCGGGCTGGCGTATGCGTCGATTGCCGCCTGCGCCGGCTTTGCCGCCATCAACGGCTCATCGGTGGCCACCGCGGCCACCATGAGCCAGGTGGCCCTGCCCGAGATGCGCCGCGGCGGTTATGAGCCCGGCCTGGCCTCGGGCCTGATTGCCGCCGGCGGCACGCTGGGCATCATGATTCCGCCTTCGACCATCTTCGTGCTCTACGGCATCATGACCGAGGTCGACATCGCCAAGCTGTTCGCTGCCGGCGTGGTGCCGGGGCTGATGGCGGTGGTGTTCTACATCGCGGTGGTGGCCTTCATTGGCTGGCGCCACCCCGGCACGCTGCCGCTGGGCGAGCCGCACACCTGGGCCGAACGCTGGCACAGCCTGCGTGCGCTGTGGGCGGTGTTCCTGCTCTTCGCCTTCGTGCTGGGCGGCATTTACGCCGGGCTGTTCACGGTACAAGAAGCCGCGGGCGTGGGCGCCACCGGCACCCTGCTCATCGGCGTGCTGCGCGGGCGCCTGCGCTGGCCGCAGATTCGCGCCGCACTCATCGACGCGCTGCGCGTTTCCAGCGCCATCATGACCATCGTGGTCGGCGCCTTCCTGTTCGGCTATTTCCTCACCATCACGCAGTTCACCCAGGCGGCGGTGGACTGGCTGGTGAACCTGCCCATGGGCCCGTACGGCGTGCTGGCGCTGGTGATGCTGGGTTACTTCATCCTGGGCGCGGTGATGGACGAGCTGGCCATGATCCTGCTCACCGTGCCCATCGTGTTCCCGGCCATGATGCAACTCGGCTTCGACCCGGTGTGGTTCGGCGTGATCATCGTCATGGCCGTCACCTTCGGCATGATTTGCCCGCCGGTGGGCATGAATGTGTTCGTGATCAATTCCATCGCGCGCGACATCGGCCTGGCCAAGATTTATCGCGGTACCTTTCCGTTCATCGCCGTCGACATCGTTCGCCTGATCATCCTGTGTGCATTCCCGGCGCTGTCGCTGTGGCTGCCGAACCTGATCGCCAAATAGCGTGCCCGCGCGCCCTGCGCAAACCAACGTTTGAAGTGAGTCACAATGCCCGTCATCACCACGATTGAAGACCTGCGCCTGCTGGCCAAGCGGCGCGTGCCGCGCATGTTCTACGACTATGCCGATTCGGGCTCGTGGACGCAAAGCACCTACCGCGCCAACGAAGCCGACTTCCAGACCATCAAGCTGCGCCAGCGCGTGGCGGTGAACGTTGAACAGCGCAGCACGGCCAGCCGCATGGTCGGGGTCGACGTGGGCATGCCGGTGGCCATCGCCCCCACGGGCCTCACGGGCATGCAGCATGCCGACGGCGAGATTCTGGCGGCCAAGGCGGCCGAAAAATTCGGCATTCCGTTCACGCTCAGCACCATGAGCATCTGCTCGATCGAAGACATTGCCGCGCACACGACAGCGCCGTTCTGGTTCCAGCTCTACGTCATGCGCGACCGCGATTTCATCGAACGCCTGATCGACCGCGCCAAAGCCGCCAAGTGCGGCGCCCTGGTGCTCACGCTCGATTTGCAGATCCTCGGCCAGCGCCACAAAGACATCAAGAATGGCCTGACCGCGCCGCCCAAGCCCACCATCGCCAACCTCATCAACCTGTGCACCAAGCCGCGCTGGTGCTTGGGCATGCTGGGCACGAGCCGGCGCAAGTTCGGCAACATCCACGGCCATGTGAAGGGCGTGACCGACATGTCCAACCTGGGCGCGTGGACGGCGCAGCAGTTCGACCCGCGGCTGAACTGGGGCGATGTGGAATGGATCAAGAAGCGCTGGGGCGGCAAGCTCATCCTCAAGGGCATTCAAGACGTGGAGGATGCCAAGCTGGCCGTCAACAGCGGCGCCGATGCCTTGATCGTCAGCAACCACGGCGGGCGCCAGCTCGACGGGGCTGAATCGAGCATCAACGCCCTGCCAAGCATCGCCGCCGCGGTGGGCCGGCAAATTGAGGTGCACATGGACGGCGGCATCCGCAGTGGGCAAGACGTGCTCAAGGCCCTGGCCCTGGGCGCACGCGGCACCTACATCGGCCGCGCCATGCTGTACGGGTTGGGCGCGCTGGGCGAAGCTGGCGTGAGCCAGGCGCTGGCCATCATTCACAAAGAGCTGGACTTAACCATGGCTTTTTGCGGCCGCACGCGGGTTGAAGACGTGGATCATTCCATCCTGTTGCCGGGGACGTTTCCCGTGCCCAGGAGCCCTTGAGCATGAATGCATTTTCCCGCGGCGCGGCCGGCCTGTTGCTGCTGCTCGGCGCCGCCTGCGCCGGGGCGCAAGAGGGCGATGACATCGTTATCGGCGCCAGCCTGCCGCTCACTGGCTTCAACGCCGCGGCGGGCCAGGAAGGGCTGGCCGTCATCAAGGCCACGTTCAGCAGCATCAACCGCACCGGCGGCATCAACGGGCGCAAGCTGCTGCTGAATGCGCTGGACGACGAATTCAACCCCGACAAAGCCGCCGCCAACGCCACCAAGCTGAGCGACAGCCGCGCCGTGGCGCTGCTGAACTGCTGGGGCACGTCGAGTTGCAGCGCGATGATGCCCGTCATCACCAAGGCCGGCCTGCCCATGGTGGCGGGCATTGCCGGTGGCGGGCCGATGCGCCAGAACCCCGGCCGCTTCGCGTTCAACGTGCGCCCCACGACCGAAGCCGAGATCGCCCGCATGGTGAACCAGATGCTCACGGTGGGCCAGACCGACATCGCCCTGGTCTACCAGAACGACCCCTTTGGCAAAAGCGGCCAGGCCGCCGCCAAGGGCGTGTTCGCCAAGGCCACGGTTGTGCCGCTGGCCGAGCTGGCCATCGAACGCGACGGCAGCAACGCCGCAGCCATGGTCAGCGCGTTGCAAAAACTGCCGGCGCTGAACGGCATCATCGTCATCGCCGCACCGCCCGCCACCGTGAAGCTCATTCCCGCGCTGCGCCAGGGCGGGCTGAGCATTCAGGTCTACAACCTGGCCGCCCAGGCCACCAGCAAGGTGGCGGCAGACCTGGGCAAGCACACCGCCGGCGTGGTCTTCACCACCTTGGTGCCCAGCCCCTGGCGCGACGGCGTGCCCGTGGTGCGCGAATATCAGCAAGTGATGAACGCTGCCGGCGGCACACAGGAATTTTCATACCTGGGGCTGGAAGTCTTCATCAACACCAAGGTGTTCATTGAGGCCGTGCGCAAGGCCGGCCGCAACGTCAGCCGCGAGGGCCTGGTCAGCGCCCTTGAAACCATGGGCAACCGCCAGTTCGGGCCGATGAGCATCGGCTACGGCCCAGGCGACCGCGAAGGCTCCAGCTACGTGGGCCTGACCATCATCGACCGCCAGGGCCGGTTTCTGGAGTGAATGCGCCGCTGCAGCGCGGGCCGAGCGCCGGGCCGCTCCCAAGCCGGCCCGCATCCCCCCGGGGGATCGGCGCGTGTACCCACGCGACGAGGGGCGGTCATTACCCTAAAGCTGCTTGGCGTTGAAGGTGTCGCACTGGCCCATGCTGCCGGTTTGCAGGCCGCGCTTGAACCAGGTGGTGCGTTGCGCGCTGCTGCCATGCGTGAAGGCCTCGGGCACGACCATGCCTTGCGACTTGCGCTGCAGGTTGTCGTCGCCGATCTGTGCCGCGGCATTCATGGCTTCTTCCAGGTCGCCCTGCTCCAGCCAGCCCTTGCCCTTTTGCGAGTGGTGCGCCCAGACGCCGGCAAAACAGTCAGCCTGCAATTCCACGCGCACTGACAGCGCATTCATCTGCACTTCTGGAATGCGCCCGCGCATGCCGTCAACCTTGCCGGTGATGCCCATCAGGTTTTGCACATGGTGGCCCACCTCGTGCGCAATCACGTACGCCTGCGCAAAGTCACCCGGTGAGCCGAGCTTGGCGCGCATGGTGTCGAAGAACGCCATGTCGAGGTAGACCTTGCGGTCGCCCGGGCAGTAGAACGGGCCCATGGCCGACTGGCCGGTGCCGCAGGCCGTGGGCGTGGCGCCGCGGAACAGCACCATGCGCGGCTGCGCGTACTGTGCATTGGCGGCCTTGAACTGCGCCAGCCACACGTCTTCGGTGTCGGCCAGCACGGTGGAAACGAAAGCCGCCGCCGCATCACCCACCGGCGGCTTGAGCGCCGGGCCACTCTGCGCCTGGGGCGCCGGGCCACTGCCGCCACTGAGCAGGCCCAGCACGGTGAGTGGGTTGATGCCGAAGATCCACCCCGCCACCAGGGCAATGACGATGCTGCCCAGGCCGATGCCGCGCCCACCCAGGCGCATGCCGCCACCCCCACCGCCGCCGGGTGAACCGCGGCGGTCTTCAACGTTGTCGCTCTGGCGGTTGCCTTCCCATTTCATGGCTTGAACTCCTTGGCTAGACATCACGGCACGCTGGCATGGGGTGCGGGGGCGGGGGGCGCCCCTGGGTGGGGATCATAGGCTTGCGGGTGCGACGCCCCCCCTAATGCGACACCGGCGTATTACCCGTTCGGGCCATGGCCGCAGTGATTTCACAGTCCTAGACTGATCCCGCCAGCAGCCCCACGCGGTGGGCGCTGTTTGACGAAAAGCAGGTGAGTTTTCAACTTTCCTCACGGAGGCCATTCATGGCAATCAGCAGACTTTTACGTATCGCAGCGGCCGGCGTGTTGGCCTTGGCGGGCAGCCTATTGACACTGGCTCCCGCTCAAGCTGCCCACGGCGCCAACATCAATACACCGTTTGAGTTGGACGGCAATATCGCTTCGCCCCCCGCCACCATCCCCCCACAACCCCCCGCCAAA